>JAJAZO010000435.1 GCA_026785745.1 Chitinophagaceae bacterium
CAAACACCACATCTCTTTTTTGTACCCGCAGGTAACGGACATATATATCTGCAGGAATATAAGCACCTGCTAAGTGGCCAACATGTTTTAATCCGTTAGCGTAAGGCAGGGCAGAAGTTACTAAATATCTTTTTGGGTCGGTCATAATGTAAATTTTTAACCGCAGAGGCGGAGAGCCGCAGAGGAATTTTCTCTGAGGCTCTCCGCCTGCCAACAGGCAGGTTAGCGTCTCTGCGGTTACTGGTGCAAAAATACCGGAATAGCAGCCATTGCCCAAACTTGAACGATTTCTAATAACTTTATCCCGTACTTAAATAACTATATGATCAAGACCCCTCCCTACTTAAAAAAAGGTGACACAATTGGAATAGTATGTCCCGCTGGTTTTATGGCTGCTGAAAAAGCACAGACCTGTATTACTACTTTACAAAAATGGGGATATAAAGTAAAAATCGGGAAAACAGTTGGCGGGGATTCGCAAACTTATTTTTCCGGAACGGATGAAGAAAGATTAAAAGACCTGCAACTGATGCTGGATGATGATGAAGTGCAGGCAGTGCTTTGTGTCAGGGGCGGCTATGGTACTGGCAGAATCATTGAACAAATCAGTTTTAAACGATTTAAGAAAAATCCTAAATGGATAATTGGTTATAGTGATATTACAGTGTTGCATTCTCACATCTATTCTAATTATTACATCTCAACGCTGCATTCGCCAATGGCGGCAGCATTTAATGAAGACGGATATAAGAACGAATATGTATTGTCATTAAAGAATGCACTGGAAGGGAAGAAGGCTGCCATTTCAATACCCGGCAACGAGTTTAACAGAAAAGGAGATGAAGAAGGAGAACTGGTAGGTGGTAACCTCGCCTTGCTTGCCCACCTTACAGGAACCGGCTCAGATATTAAAACTAAAGGAAGAATACTTTTTTTAGAGGATATAGGAGAGCAATTGTATAACATAGACCGGATGATGAGACAGTTAAAACGGAGCGGCAAACTGGAGAAACTGAATGGTTTGATATTCGGAATTTTTGCTGATACCAAGGATACCGAACGGCCTTTTGGAACACCCTTACAGGAAATACTTTGGAACATTATAAAAGAATATGACTATCCTGTGTGCTTCGATTTTCCGGTAAGCCATACGGATAAAAACTATGCTTTGAAAGTTGGTGTTGTACACCGGTTGAAAGTAGGCGGCTCTAAGGTTTTACTGGAAGAACAGTAACTAATAATTAGGGTATAAAATAAATCTTCCTCCGTTATTGATTTTATAAAAAGCCAGATCATTCATCGGCTTATCATTGATTGTCATTTTTGAATCCTTCATGATTTTTAAATCTTTGTAAAGCCAGGAAGAAGTATTGTAGCTGGATCTTTTTTTTGCGCCGGTAACAGCTACTTCTAACGACGAAATGTATTTACCGTCTTTTTTGGAAGTAATCAGGTAAATGACCTGCACATTGGAGCTGTCAGATCTTTTTTTCTCTTCTACCATTAATAATAAATCGAAATTTATATTGGAAGTCATTTTTCCAGCGAGGTAATAACCACGGTTTTTCAAGCGGTTATTATTTGTGGAGCCAAGAATCGGGGAGAACCATTTTTTTACTTCGGTACTGTCAAGGCGGCGAAGCTTCCACTCACCTGAATCAATATGTAAGCTGTCTGCTAACTGGATTTCTTCGGTTGATTTCAACATAGCGGTATAGGAAGAATCTTCCTGGCCTGATACATTCAGCCAGGTGAAAAGAAAGCAACAAGAAATCAGCCTTTTCATCACACTAAGGTAAATATATGTGCAACGCCTGACAATACCCCCAAAGGAGTATTTTTAACTACTTACTTAACAGAAAATCAAGCTTTTGCTGAAACACCGGAAAATCAGGCAGATTGTTATGTTTCCCTTTTTCCAAAGTAATTAATTCAGTTCCTGGCTTCTTTTCAGCCAGCCATTTTGCCTGTTTATATGGAATTACCCCATCCCTTGTGCCATGAAAAATAGTGACAGGAGCTTTTATATATTCAAAGTGTTGATAAGTGGGCAGGGAGTATTTTGTCATCGGCATCACCGGGTACATAAAGAAATAGTGTTTTGCCAGGGCATCCATGCTGTAATATGGGGTTTCTAATATCAGGTTTTTACAATCCCTTACTGAAGCCAACTGCGCTGCTATGCCAGTGCCAAGTGATTTGCCATAAATAATGATATGCTCAGCAGAAACTTTACCGATGGCCATTTTGTAAAGCAGCAGTGCATCGCTGTACAAAACCTTTTCACTTCTTTTACCGGTTGATTTGCCATAGCCCGGATAATCCATCATCCATACTTCGTATCCATTTCGGGTAAAATTGACGGCATATTTTGCATAGCGGTTTATATTGTTACGGTTGCCGTGAAAATACAGCACAACACCCTTGCGAACCGAATCCGCAACAGTGAACTGAACAATACTAAGATTTTTTTCAGCCGTAACAGCAAGGTCAATTTCCCGGAAAGGAATATCAAACTGGTATGTATAATCAGCCGGAAGTTTTGTAGGGTGAAAAATAAATTTATCCTGTAAAAAATATAACAAAATACCAATCATAAAATAGACAAGGGCTATTATTTTAAACCATTTCCAGGCTTTTTTTAATCTTGTTTTATTCATAATAAAAACTTTGTAAAGATAAGGTTCTCTTCCCCCTCTCCATGAAATGGAGAGGGTCGGGGTGAGGTGATAAAAAAAGGACATGAAAATCATGTCCTTGGCCATAGGGGTAATTATTTTATGGGTACCATTAAAACCGGTTGAAATAATTCTTTATCCTGTACTGCGCATCATTACTTATTTGCTCAAGCATACATCTCATTATTTCATTTTCTGTTGGTCCAAACTCAGCTCTGCGGTCAATCAGTTGTTTATCCGTGGCACTCAGAACTCTTGTATCGCCGGTGTAAGTAGCAAACTCAGTGCTCCAGTTATGAGTGCCGGCGAAATTATCATTCCATAACCAGCGACCATCATTATCCCTTACATCCACCTGTAATACCGCATTTGATGCGATAGTTCTGCGGGTGGTAGTTATGTTTGCATGAACCCATCCATACTCTTTTACTATCGAGTCAGGACGGATAACTATCTCTTTCACCAAAATTTCTTTTGACACCTTCCTGGTTGTTTTATAATCATTGTAACGCCCAATGTTCATAGTGGCCAGCCTCATATCTACCACCTGGTCAGTTCTGATATGCTGGCTTCTTGCATCCCAGGCAGAATAGAATTTTACAAATTCATTTCCTGAACTATACTGAAGGTTGCGGATCAACTGGTCATCAAAATTATTACCTCCAACAGTATAAAAACTGTACACATAACCTCCGTATTGCTGCATAGGTAATATAATAACGTTGGTTACAGCATAATCGTATGCCTCATTCATTTTCTGTAAGGCATCTCTGTTGCCGGGCTTAAAGCGAAGTGCAGCCTGGAACTCACGGTAAGCATTTTTATAGCTTTGTTTGCCCGCAGGATGCCGTGCATCATACTGCTGCATAAACGAAAGTCCTCTGTCAAAACGTACATCACCTGCTTTTTCGCTATAAGTAACGAGGTAGGATGAGTAATCCACAGGGGTTACAATATTTAAAACCGAAGGCACTTTGTAAATAGCATCGTACATTCTTTGCAGCGATGCATATTCGTTATACATCCATTCCCATTTTAATTCATTGGTACTTTCTGCATGGCTACGGATACGGCTTTCATGGTCGTTTACAGCATAACGGTAAGAACTCTGAATGATGGTAAGAAGTTTTGCATCATCCGGGTCTTTCTGCAATTTTTTTGCAGCCAGTTCCACCGCTTCTGTGTAATTGCCTTTTTCATACAACTTGCTTGCTGTTTTGCAGGAAAGGGTTAAAACGCTGATTCCGGCAAATAATAAAATGTAGAGTTTTGATTTCATAAACAACTCCTTTTTCATGTTAGATGCTCAAATAATAGTCCACATTCCCCGGCAGGGCATCAATTAGACAATCCTTAACAATTAACGGGCAATAAACTTAATACAGGAGGATAGACCGTACAAAATTGTGGTACTCATCAAAAGAAGGAAGATTGTTATGTCCGCCACCGTGGATGCGGATAAGTGTTATTATCCGGGGGTTTATCTTTTGCAAAGCCTCGCTGTGGCGAATGGGAATAAGCAGGTCATTGGTGCCATGTATGATATAGGTATGGCATTTTACTTTAGGTATCCAGAGGTCGGTACGTAAATGAAAACGCAGTACCATCCGAACAGGCAATATTGGTAAAAACCGTTCTATCACCCGTAAAAAGTTAAAATAAGGAGCATCCAAAATGAGGTAACGTGGATTATTATCACAGGCTAGTTTGGTGGCAAAGCCACTACCCATACTTCTGCCATACACTATAAGATGGTCTTCCCCGTATTTGTCCTTCATTTTTTCATAAATGAATTGCATATCGCTCAGCATTTCCTTTTCGCCCCGTTTGCCGGTGCTTTTGCCAAAGCCCCTGTAATCGAGCAATACAACATCATAATCATACCGGTAAAAATCTTTGGCATATCTCGCCCAGCCTTTTATACTACGGGTGTTGCCATGAAAATAAAGTATTAAGCCTTTTGGTTTTTCCCGGAAGAAATGCAAACCATTTATACGGACACCTGGTTCAATATCAAAAAAATATTCTTTGAAAGGAACATCATATTTAAATTCGAAATCCTGTTTTAATTTCTCCGGCTTAAATATTAATTTCTCCTGCAAAAAATAAGCAAGAACAGAAAGAACGGCAATGCCGATGATGATATACCAGATGAAGGAAGGCAAGTTTTAAGTTTTAGTGTTTAAAGTTAAGATACCCTTGTTTGCTAAGAACTCAAAACTTAAAAACTATTATCTGGTCGCTATTCTCCCAGCCTCCGGAGTGGCAGCCTTGTTATTTCGCCGATAACAAGAGGAAATTTTTCGACTGTAACATTACTTTGATCAAGGCTAAATCCTTTTTCTTCTGACAGGCTGACTTCTTTCAGCCAGAAATAAAATTTCATGATTATCCTCTCAAGAAAAGGAAGTTCGTTATCCTGGCTCAGGTATTTTTCCAGTACAATAAACTGAAAATCACCCGTAGCCCTGTTTCTTTCTATTGTTTTATAACGGGTAGAAATATTAATCTCCCTCTTTGCCGCTAATTCTTCCACCACCTGCTGAAATAAAATATTTATCCGGGGTTGTATACGAAAGCCGAGTTTAAAATCAACCCGGATAATGTCATTCGGTATTATATGTTCAACCCTGTAATCACAAGTGTACGGATCATCCAGGGTGTCCACATGCACCAGCCAGTATATGTCGGCC
>JAJAZO010000436.1 GCA_026785745.1 Chitinophagaceae bacterium
GTCACATATTGTCTGATTATTTTCTTTATACATGGTTTGGTTGTCTTTGAAAATAGTGTCAATCAAATCACAGGCATGTATTAAGTGCATTTCTGCATTTGCTTGTTTGGCAATTTGAACGGCGAAATCGAGGGCTTTGTTGGCATTCAAAGAAAAGTCAGTTGGCACTAAAATTTTTTTCATATTTGAGAGATTTACTCAAAGTGCAATTAGATGATTATTAATTATTTATATAATGACAATAATCATACCTTATAATGATTAAAGAGAGTTTTCTGCAACGGGTAAAATAGACCCATATAAATTCGTAAATGTTGTTTTCCAGTTGACATTCCTCAATTATTATCATGATAAAAATCAGGTTTGTTCCTTCCTGCAAATCATCCCCTGCCCGCAGCCCGACTGATAAATTTGTGGCGGCAATCCTTCCGGTATCATTGCCGCCGCAACACCTACAGAAAAATAAGTGCATCATTTAAAGCCTCACCCACAAACAGGGGGTAAACAAAAGAAATATATCATTGATGCCATCGACACCGCTATTTAAAGCCTCACCCACAAACAGGGGGTAAACAAAAGAAGTGGGGTACTCCGACCTACAAGCAGAGGGTCGGCGGTTCGAACCCGTCAACTCCCACAAAACCCGTCTCGTTTCAAACGAGACGGGTTTTTTTTATTGGCTGACCGGCGGCTCCCATAATTCAATTTTATTACCTTCCAGGTCTAATATCCAGCCAAATTTTCCGTATTCTTCATCCATTGGCTCGCCAACAATAGTTATTCCTTCTTCTTTTAAAACAGCCAGTAAGGCAAACAAATCCTTTACTATAAAATTCACCATTACCTGTTTATCACTGGGAGCAAAGTAATCAGAATCATTTTTAAAAAAAGATAGCACATTAGAGCCGCTCTTTTTACTTCCGTCTTTGTTTACAAACGGCCAGTCGGTATATACTGTTCCATTAAATGAGATACCAAGGTGCTTTTCATACCAGGCTACAAGCATTTTTGGATCGTTCGCCTTTATAAATGGCCCGCCAAGGCCAATTACTTTTTCCATAAAAATTGATTTGCATTAAAAGTACAACAATTTAAAACTTGCTCCGCCTGCTGTTATCAGCCATTATTTTTTTACATTTGTCGGGCAATGTTCAACCCGTCAAATAATATACAGACCGACAGCCTGGAAAAAATGGATGTCCTTACCCTTACTGAAGATCCCTGCAACCTGGTTGTATGGAATGATGAAGTGAACACTTTTGAATGGGTGATCGATACATTAATGGAAGTTTGCGGTCATTCTCATGAGCAGGCTGAACAATGTTCCTATATCATCCATTACCAGGGAAAATATGCTGTAAAGAATGGCAGTTACGACGATCTGAAACCTCAATGTGATGCCATCACCGAAAGAGGTATCAATGCTACTGTGGAAGTAGTGGCCGCCTAATCTTCCCTTTCACTCATGCCCATTTTTGCACTTGATAAAGAAATAATTTTTCCTCCTGTACATTTAGCAGAACCTGATGGCCTGCTGGCAATGGGTGGCGACCTTTCTGTTGAAAGATTATTGATGGCTTACCGCAACGGTATTTTCCCCTGGTATGAAGGCGATACAATTTTATGGTGGTCGCCGGATCCACGGTTTGTTTTATTTCCCGGCGAATTGAAAGTTAGCAAAAGCATTAAACCATTATTGAAAAGAAATGAGTTTGAATTCACCACCAACAAAGCATTTGCGCAGGTCATTCATCATTGCAAGGAAACCAAAAGACCCGGACAGGAAGGCACCTGGATAACCGATGAAGTGGAAAAAGCTTATTGCAAATTGCATGAAATGGGCTATGCTCATAGTGCTGAAGTATGGAAGAATGGTGAATTGGTTGGAGGATTATATGGCATCCAACTGGGCAAAGTATTTTTTGGTGAAAGTATGTTCAGCAAAACCAGTAATGCTTCACGGTTTGCTTTTATCAAATATGTTCAGCTATTAAAAGAAGAAGGTATTGAATTAATAGACTGCCAGGTTTACACTGAATATCTGGAAAGTATGGGCGCAAAAATGATTGATAGAACAGTATTTATGACACTGCTTAAAGTAGGGATGAGTTAACAAGGGATATTTTCTTTGGCATTAAATACCAGACTTTTTGAAATTTACAATTGCCATGATGGCGTACCCATTTCTTTTTAATTCCCTCATCAACATCTGCGAGGCAACGGGAACAGGCAATAAAAAGGTGTAAATTAAATTCACAAAAATCAATAATCGGGATTTCAGCCTCCACAATACCTGTAAATATTTTTCGATATAATGAGTCTTCTGATATAATAAATAATTGCTTTTCTCCCGGTAATATTTTAAAGCTCTTATAAAAGTAATACTCTTTAGGCTCGGGGACTAGTATAGAAATACCAATACTATCAGGCTGGTGTTTCTTAAATATTTTTTCTTCATAATCATCCCATTGAGCAAATAAAGACCCGGGAATTATCAGCAAAAGAAAAAGCGTCTTTTTCATATCAGTTGTTTTCTTATGAAAAAGATGCCTGTATCAAAAAGATTACACAAATAATCCCGGCAAAAAGAGGGTTTTTAAAATTTTGAACCCAGGTAGTGCGGCAGCATAGCCCTCCAGGTGTTCCAGTCATGTGGCCACTCTTGTCCCCATACGTCTAATTCGTACCAGATTCCTTTATCGTACAGCACTTTAGCAAACCTGCCACTTGCACCGGGGTCTTCATAGTTACCACTGCCGGTCAGGATATGAATATGGCTGCTTTTTCGGATTTGCTACAATATGTTATGGTCATTCAGGTTTTTCATATAATGCCAGGGGCTGTTAAAATAAGCATCTTCATCAAAATGACCTTTGGTATATTCTGATAAATCGTATACCCCACTCATAGCAATCACACCATTAATTATATCCGGACGTTTCAGAAACAGGTTCATGCTATGCAGGGCACCAAACGATGCTCCACAGGTGATTACGGGTGTTTCCTGACTGGTGCTATTTCTTATATAAGGAACCACTTCATTAAACACATAGTCATTCCACTGCTGGTGACGGATAGATTTATCACGGGGATTCATGTTGTTATTCATCCAGCTATCATTATTGATACTGTCAATTGAAAACACCCTCACTCTTCCCGCATTAATAAACGGTGCAAGATGATCCATCAATTGAAACCTTTCATACTCTAAGTAGTCTGCAGCGGCGGTTGGTACCAGCAAAAGGGCAAAACCATAATCGCCATAACTGGCAATAGGCATTTCTTTATTTAAGGAAGGACTGTACCAAGAGGCTAATTCTCTTTTCATGCAATTGTATTTGGTTTATAATAATACCCCGCTACGGGCAATTTTTTACGAATATAATTTTAAAAAGCATAGCCGTTATACTCCGTTTCAAATCTTGTCCCTATTCAATGAAAGATGATTTTAGAAAATAATCGTAAAAACTCTTGGTATTTTCACATAGTAATACTACTTTAGATTTTAAGTATTTTTACTATTTGATTTTTAAGCCTATCATTACTGCTCAACCTACTTCCTTTGGAATTCAGCCGGTTAGCTGACAACTTGGGAAGAAATTCATTGTCATTCCGGTAAAAGCAATAGTGTTTTTAGTTCGTCTGCCTTGTGACAAACCTAATCCGGTCAATAAAAAAATGACCGGGTGGAAATTTCCTAATCCTAAGTATTAACTTAACATGTACCGAAAATGAATAAAGAACCGATTCGTATCATGCTGGTTGATGATCACAAAATTGTCCGTAAAGCCTGGAAAAGCCTGTTGGAAAACAACCCCCGTTTCCAGGTGATTGCCGATTGTGATAATGGACAGTCTGCTATAGAACAGGCA
>JAJAZO010000437.1 GCA_026785745.1 Chitinophagaceae bacterium
CAGCACATCCATCAATCCGCCCATTGTTTCAATACCAAGGGAAAGTGGTGTAATATCGAGCAGCAAAAAATCTTTATTGTCACCCGCCAATATATCAGCCTGCACGGCTGCGCCTAATGCTACTACTTCATCCGGGTTTACTGAATCATGTAATTTTCTTGCAAAGAAATCACTTACAGCCTTCTTCACTAATGGAACTCTTGTGGAGCCACCCACCATTACCACTTCATCAATATCGTCAATACTCAGCTCAGCATCTTTCAACGCATCCTTGCAGCATTGAATCGTCTTATCAACAAATGGTGTTACTAATTTTTCAAATTCTTCCTTTGATAAGCTCAAATCATAATTTGCTATTCTCCCGGCAAATAAGTTGTTACTGCTTAAAAACTTTTTCGCTTCTTCTGCCTTTAAACGAAACTCCTGTGCAAGGCTTTTATTCTTTCCTAACTCATCTTGATTTATACCTGATGTATCAGTCCAATGTGCTGCTATCGCTCTGTCAAAATCATCTCCGCCCAGATAAGTGTCCCCATTCGTTGAGAGAACTTCAAAAATTCCGCCGCTGATGCGAAGGATGGAAATATCGAATGTACCGCCACCTAAATCGTAAACTGCTACAGTCTTCGTCTCCTCCTTACTCATTCCCATACCATAAGCAAGGCTTGCGGCTGTTGGCTCATTCACTATCCTTAATACATCCAGACCGGCCAGTTTACCGGCATCTCTTGTAGCCTGTCGCTGTGCATCATTAAAATAAGCAGGCACAGTTATCACTGCTTTTGTTACAGGTGTTTTTAAAATATGCTCTGCTCTTGTTTTTAATTCTTTTAAAATGAAAGAAGACAACTCCACTGGTGAGTAAAATTTGTCCCCTGCCTGAATTTTTACCAGGCTCTCTGTATTATCATCAATCACTTTATAAGTAAAAAAAGAAGCCTGATCTTGTACATCACTGTACGACTTACCCATCAACCGTTTTACAGAAAAAATGGTATTCTGTGGTTCGGCGATAAGATATTCTTTTGCCTTATCGCCTACCGTAATTACTCCGCCCTCGCCAAAGTGAATAATAGAAGGAACCAATGCTGCTCCGTCATGTTCTTTTAATACAACAGGTTGCTTTGTATCGGGATGAATGATAGCCACCAGGCTATTGGTGGTACCCAAATCAATGCCCACTATCATTTCCTGTTTTTGTAAACTTCCTGTTGCTATATTAATTGCAATTTTTGCCATGGGTGCAAAATTCGACTATCGGCGGCGTAAAAAAAAGTCCTGTTCGTTATAAAACGGAACAGGACTTTCGTATTGAGGAATATTTTAACTATCGCATCAGGTACATTTTACCGTAACCTTTATTGAAGTATTTATCGGTGTTATTTACTCCCGGAGTTACAACTACCGGTCTGCCGTCAACATCCAACCTTGAACTTGTTCCGTTGTATTTATCAAGAGATTTTCCGTTTAAATTGGTAACAACCCTGTAGAGGTAAATACCATTGGCCAGTTTCTGCCCAAACTGATCGGTGCCATCCCATTTAAAGTCGGTAATGTTCCGTCCTATTTGCAATGGCCCCAGTTCATTTTTGGTGATCTCCCTTACTATTTTACCGGTAACCGTCATAATCTCAATCTTAATATTCTGCGGCACTTCTGTTCCTGTAATGGTAAATACAAATGCCGTGGAGGTAGTGAATGGATTAGGATAGTTAAGCATGTTTGAAATCATCGGCTTATTAATCACATTAAACACCACCCTGTATTGAATATCATTAGCACTACCCGAAACATTACTGTTCTTGTCTTTTCCGGTTACTATCATTTCATACTCACCATCCTCAGTAAAGTATGGTTTGAAATTAATCGAAGCTGTATTATCGGCATTAGGAGCCTGACCAGCCGGGGTAAACCTTACTGAATCGTTGCTAAAGTAAAACCTCCGGAGACTACCGTTAGGATAACGAACTTTTAGGGTAAGCAGGGATGTATCATCCAGTATCATCCATCGGGCTTCATCCTTCAACTTAATTATAATATCGGGTTTGGCTGACACTATATCAGTATTTAAAATATGTACCCCGTCAAAAGTTACATCTAATAATGGGTTCAATGTATCTCCTCTTACCCTCAGGCTCCGGAAAGCATAATTATTAAAGTGATACTGTTCTGGCTGGTCGTTGTTAGGATTGAATTCAAAGTACACCTGGTTTACTCCAGGATAGTTTGCTGTTTCCAATCTGTGGAATACCTGCACAGTATCCCCAACCATCAATGGCTTCCTCTTTTCGTTAATCAATGTATGAGAAAAGTTATTGCCATCAATAAGTACCATTTTTACCCGCAAACTGTCAAAGTTTACATCACTGATATTTTTAAATGCCACTTTAAAACTGGCAGGTTCACCTACATCAACAGAGTCTCTGAATTGGAATGAAATATCAGGATTAACGCCTCCTTCCGGCACAGGTGTATAAGTAAGCCGCCAGTAGCGAAGCTGGTAAGGTGTATAATGTATAGAGTCCGCTGTTCTCATTCTTAATTTCATATAAGGATAAGTAGCTGCATTTACGGATGATACATCAAAAGTTTGCTGTGCCGTAGTAATACCTCTAAACAATGCTGCTTCACTGCCATCAGCCCTTACACCTATTACATCTACCGTGGCCACATCACCGGTAGGGTCGCCACTACCTCTCCATTTAAGTTGCTTCCACTGCCTGGCCGGGCCAAATGAAGGAGAAGTAACATAACCAATAGTGTCTATTGTGTTACAGTCAACTGACAGTGTTGGGTTATCAAACATACCCTGACCAACTACTGATTTTGGTGCAAATGAGGCATCATTCTTTTTATAGACAAATGCGAATGGCCTTGTTCTGTAAAAAGAATCAATTTCCGGAAAGCCATTATTTTTTAATGTGTGGTATAAAGAAATTCCTGAGCCATAAAGGGAGGTATCCGCTTTCCAGACGTTAACAAAAGCTTCAGGGAAGCCATAGATGGAATTAAGAGAAAAATTGCGGACAACAATATAATGGCCATTCGGAATAGTTTCATTCAGGAACTTCATAATTTTTCTCCGGCTGGCAGTGTCTGTATAGCGGTATTCAAAAGTAAAATACCGTTCTTCATCATCACGGCAAGTGTTAGCAGTACTTTCATAGAGACCTACGCCGGGATAAGAACTTACACCTGAACCACTGCTTGATATCAGCGTTTGGTTTCTCCAGGGCTTGAACGAAACAGGGTCAAATACATTAATAACCAATGATGAATACCAACAACATAAACGAATAGCAGGAATACCATTTATTGCAACGGATAAAGAGGCTTCATCCCTGGCACCGCTGGTAATCCAGGTACCCTGTCTGATAAATAAATTGTTGGAGACGGTAGAAAATTTTAATGACCGGCTCGCAGAATCAAGCTTTACCCTGTCGTAAGTAGATTTTGTTTGCTGGAAGAAATGCGATTGGTTAAATCCTAAATCACTTGCATTAGGGCCTGTTGGGCTCAGGTAAACAAAAGACGATTTGTTCCAAACAGGCTGGCCATTGGCAGGTACTGGTGACACTCTCCAGTAATATACCATACTGTCAATAAATGTAACACCCGGTGTAAACTCGATTAAACCACCAGATGAATTTATTGTACGTACAATTTTTGAAGGTGAGTTAAAGAATTCTGTGGTATCCATCTCCATAGTAAATTGTCTTGCACTCATAAATGGATTGGCAGTGGAGGCTATCAATTTTTGGTCTTGCCTTTTTACGATGGCATAAGTGTATGGATACACAGGTCTTGCCTCGTCTTCATACACAAATACATCTTTGACGATACAGTTGTTTGATTCGTACAACTCATCCACCGCATTGTCAGCATCAATACAAATAGATATTTTATTCAGTCCTTTGTCCCTTGATGGCAGAATATCAAAGCTATAAGAGAGTGAATCTATATAGCGGATACCGGGGATGGTATCCCTTCTTATTACTACGGTAGATAAATTTGGATAAGTCCTTTTTACTTCGACTACAATTCTCTTATTAACAGCTTTACCAATATTCATGAATTTGGCATCTATCTTAAATACTGACTCCGCCACCGATACAAATGAAGGTGTTACTTTTGCCAATTGATCTTCTATCACATAATCTGGTTTAGGCATTGATCCATTAAGTTTCAAAGCCGGGTCGCCATGAATAGTTGTTTGCTCACAATGGAACCTGGCATAATAATCATTTTGTGTAGTGAGGTTATACATCTGGGTGATAGATTCGATTAGCAGCTCACCTATTGTCTTGCCGTAATGAGATACAGAAAGTGCATTGTAAGTACGGGTATTAAAAATATCGAGGTAATGCACTATACCAAAGTGGGTGCTGGCGATAAAAGCGATAGAGCCACGTTGATCAGCCAGTACAAATTTTTCTGACAGCGTTTCTTTAGTTGTAAAACGCAGTGTATTGTAATTATAAAAATTACCTGCGTTACACCCCATTACAATGGTAACAGGATATTTGCCGGCATTATTATACTGGTCAGGATTATCCAGGTTAAACTCCAGTGAACTGGCAGAAGAGTGACCAAAATAAGTCATCAGGCCTATGCCTTCCTCAAACAAATTCTGCAACCTTGCGCTGCTGGCCTGTTCTACAGGTGCAGCAGAAAGTTTACTAAAAGTACTTACGTTTCCTCCATACAAAGTATCTGATATTATTTGAGTAAACCTGGCCATGGAATTGGTAAGAATAGTACCCAGGGAGCCATCACTAGCACCAATTACATGCGCCACATTTTTTAACCAGGCCTTGTCTCTGATAAGCGGTGATGGTAATGCCTGTGCCTGTTCGTATTGTTTTACTTTGTTGAGGTATATTGTTACTTCTGCCGGAGTAATGGCAGAAATACGACCAATAGGAACTTTAGGTGTTTCATTTAAACCTGGCTCAACTGTCAATAAATTATCAGATGCCGGCCAGCCAAATGTGGGAACTAAACCAAGCCTTTCCACTTCGGGGCTTGATTCAAAAGTTCTGTATTGCGTGTACGTTAATCCTTTACCAATAAGCAAAACATTTTTGATAGGTACCGTTGTATAAGTATTACGGGCCCAACGGATAAAGTTGCGGACAGATAACGGGTTTTTCTTAATACCAAAACTAAACTGATCAACTAATTCATCTATCTGGTACACTTTTGCGTTATGACTGCCACCGACTGCTGAACTGCGATAGTTTTTATAATCATCCACCGGATTGCTTCCACCAGCACCTGCCATCAATGCAGGATGAGAAATAATCAGATAGTTGCCCTGGTTGGAAGCGAGGCTGTAATTAACAAAGTTTCGTTGCTGAAATGTAGTGACAGCCACAGAGACGGAAGAATGCTGTGATACCAAAAGGAGTTTTCTTTGAGTAGCCGATGGTTGTAATACCACTTTCACCAATGCCGGGTTGCTAATATCGCAAACGTACCGCTGTCCATTTGTGAGATCATATAATACCGGGCTAACGCTGTTATGATTGAATCCGCTTATTTCAAGATAGTTACCCGTAGCATTTGCCGGCAATATAAATTCAAACTTGCTGGCACCTCCAAAATTAAACAGTCGTGGATACACAAGCTCTGTCTGAGCTACAACCATCCTGTCATTAACTGTAGTAGTACAAATGTTTTTTATATCCACTGTAACTGAACCGCTGGCAATTACCGACAAAGCAAGTGGTACTTGCAGTTTTATATAATCAAAATAATCCATGGTTTGACTAGAAACCTGGTTACCATTTGCTGTTACATTAAGACGTCTTGGGTTTAATGCATTACCAGTTGCATTAATTTTTAATATCGGTGATGGTGCCCCTGCACCGGTATAAGCATTAAGGCCACTTCGATCAAATCGTAATAATGTGCCGGCAAAACCGGTGGCAGGATTCGCAGGTTGCATATCAACTGATGTCCAGCCTTCTCCCTGGTCATAAGCAGAAGAGTGAACATACTCACCCACTACAGCTGCATAACCCGCATTGATCTTATCCCTGTAATAAGCACCTTCTGTATGAATAAAAAAGGGTTCTACAGGAATAGCCGTTGGTAAGGTATTAGCGGTTGGTACTAACC
>JAJAZO010000438.1 GCA_026785745.1 Chitinophagaceae bacterium
ATGGCAAGAGAAGTACTGACAAATAATGAAGGATTAGCTACCGGTGTTTCTTATATCAGCAAAGAAGATATGATGGAATACCAGGTGGAAGGGAAAGTGGTAATAGTGGCAGCGAGTGCCTGCGAAAGTGCAAGGTTATTACTTAATTCAAAATCACAACGTCATCCAAACGGATTGGCTAATAGCAGCAATGTGGTGGGGAAATATTTGCATGATTCAACAGGTGCTGCATTAGGCGGCATTCTTCCACAATTGTTTGATAGAAAAAGATACAATGAAGATGGTGTGGGTGGTATGCACATTTATTCTCCCTGGTGGTTAGACAATAAAAAATTAGACTTCCCAAGAGGTTATCATGTGGAATATTGGGGAGGACAAAGTCAGCCTTCCTATGGTTTTAGCTGGGGTATTGAAAACCTGAATGGTAAATATGTAGTAAAAGGAAAACAGAAAGAAGGCGGAGGGTATGGTGCTTCTTTGAAAGAAGATTATCGTTATTTCTATGGTTGCGGTGTTGGTATGGCTGGTCGTGGCGAAGCTATTCCTATTGAAAGTAATAACTGTTCTATTGATCCCAATGTGGTGGATAAATTCGGTATTCCTGTTTTAAAGTTCAATGTAAAATGGACGGAGCATGAAATAAAACAGGCAAAACACATGAAGGAAACATTTAAAGAAGTAATGCATAATATGGGAGCCGTTATTACCTGGGGTGGCGATGATGATGAGAAGAATCAATGGGGACTGGCAAAGCCCGGTGAAATTATCCATGAGGCCGGAACAGTACGGATGGGAAACGATGCAAAAAAATCTGCCCTCAATAAATGGAGCCAGGCACATGATTGTAAAAATCTTTTTTGTGTGGATGGAGGACAGTTTGTTTCGCAAGCAGATAAAAATATTACCTGGACGATATTGGCATTGAGTATGAGAGCCAGTGAATATATAATTGATGAAATGAAAAAACAAAATTTATAAAAAAGCTACGAGCTATTAGCTGTGAGTTTCGAGCAAATAGAAGAACCTTAAATTTTTTATATGGATCGCAGAAAATCGTTGAAACTAATCTTTACTGGTGCAGTAGCAGCCCCTATTGCAATCGCTGGTTGTAAAACTGATGATAAAAAAACAGGCACCGCAAAAACGGATGACCCTACCTTCAACCTCGACAGAAACCCCGATGAGGTAAAGTATGAAAAAGGATTATTGGCACAGGAAAAATTCTTTACCGATCATGAACTTGCAACCATCACCATACTTGCCGATATCATCATTCCGAAAGATGATGTAAGCGGTAGTGCCAGTGAGGCTAAAGTGCCGGCATTCATTGAATTTATTGTAAAAGATAT
Source organism: Chitinophagaceae bacterium (assembly GCA_026785745.1). Lineage (GTDB taxonomy): Bacteria > Bacteroidota > Bacteroidia > Chitinophagales > Chitinophagaceae > JJ008. The sequence goes on from JAJAZO010000438.1 coordinate 1,350, forward strand.
GCCCAATCACCAGGTGCCGATGAAAGGTGGACTGCGATGGTTAGATATGCAATGCCTGAAGCGGTATGAAAAAACGTTTAAAGATTGCAACCAGCAACAACAGATTGAATTAGTGGATATGATTGCCTACCCTAAAAAGGCAAAACCAGAAATGAGCCAGGGGGCAATATTCTTTAGCCTGATGCGGGACTTAACTGCTTCTGGTTTTTATACTTCTGAAATTGGGGTAAAAGATCTGGGCTATGCAGGTAACAAAGTCAACCAATGGAATGGTGTACCGGATGAAGTATTGCAACAATATAAAATGGCCTATACAGAAAAAGAGTTAAAAGAATGTGTGAGCTTTAAAAAGACGGATGGATGAGTAAAACATGGTTATTAGAAAATATCCTGCAGACTCCCCGCACAATAGCTGCACTGGTTGGTAATGTAAAAAAACAGCATGCTTTCATCCGTGAACACCTGCAGCCGGAGTTAACCGCTGCAAAAAATGTTAATGATGGAAGTCTTGATGAAAAGGATTTCAAAAAGATTACCCACTATTATGGGTTGGCTGTTCCTGCTATTCTCGGTGAAGAGATTTGTGCTTTACGGGGAAGCAGTATGTCGCAACGGGAAAGAATGGCGTTAATGTACCAGGGAGCAATGACGGGCCTGGGAGATGATTTCTTTGACAAGCAGGGCACTTCAACCGAAACGGTAAAAGAATTTATAGAACACCCTGAGCAATTTACCGGCCATACGGCAAATGAGCGGCTGTTTCTTTCGTTTTACAAAAAGTCTTTAGAGCATGCCCATGATGCCAGCTTAGTAAAGAAATATCTGCGTAAAGTTTTTGCAGCACAGGTAGAAAGTAAAAAACAGGCTGCACCGGGATTAACCCGGGATGAGATAATGAAAATTACTTTAGATAAAGGAGGTACATCCGTATTGTTTTACAGGGCTGCTATGTCACATTTTTTCGGGGAGGGAGAAGAAGAAGCATTATATAAGATTGGCGGGTTAATGCAATTTGGCAATGATGTGTTTGGGGTGTATGATGATCGAAATGAAAACATTGCTACCCTTTTGACAACCACCAAAAAGATAGCTGAGGTCCGAACTATCTTCCGCTCAATAATGGACGAGAGTTTCGCAGCTGTTTATGATGCTGGTTATCCCAAAAAGAATGTGGAGAAATTTCTTCGCCTTATTTCGATGAGTCTTTGCAGCAGGTGTTTTGTATGTTTTGATCAACTGGAAAAAAAAGAAGCCACTACTAATAATGTCTTTTCACCAGCGCAGTATTCCCGGAATGATCTTGTATGCGATATGGATAAAGCCGGAAACAAATGGAAATCGGTAGCCTGGCATATAAAACATAAGCTAAGCAACCGATAAAATAAAAATTTTAATAAGGAGAAATTTTTCTTAACTTTCTAACTATAACCTGATACTATTAAAGCTTTTTATATGTGCAAGAAAATAATACTGCCAGCCGTTTTTGTTTTATTATGTACAACTATTCTGGCGCAGAATAATGTTGCTTTCTTTGAGCAATGCAACTATTCCGGCAAAAAGTCTTATCTAACTCCGGGTTCTTACAAAGGTTACCAGATGCAGATAGATAATGATAAGCTATCGTCTATGCAAATACCAACTGGTATGAGGGTAACGATTTACGAACATGATGATTTTAAGGGCAGGTCAGCTACGTATACAGCCAACACATCCTGCCTTACAGACGGATGGGATGATAACACTTCCTCTATTGTTGTTGAAAGCATGTACAACCAGCCTGCTTACAACCAAAACGATTATGTAACTTTCTACAATGACTGTTATTCTAAAGGCTATTCACAAAGCCTTCGTCCCGGAACTTATTACGGCAACCAGTTAGGGTCTTTACGATTAAATATCTCTTCGTTTACCGTTTATGGCAACCTGAGAGTTAGGGCATATACCAGCAGCGATAATGCTTCGGGATACTCTTCTACTTTTGAAACCAGTGAAAGTTGTCTTAGCAGTTCTTACAGCGATAAGATCAGGTCGTTGGTAGTGGAATATAAACCAACACAACCAACTATTAGTTATCCGAACAACCAGCCGGGTAATAACTACCCTTCAAACAACAATAGCAGTTCGTATGCCACTATATACACCGACTGTAATTATAGTGGTAGTAGTTTGCGGCTGGCTCCGGGCTATTACCAGGGAGATAAGTTGGGCTTGATGAAATTTGATATTTCTTCGCTGGAGATACCTTCTAATCTGCGGGCAAAAGTTTATATTAATAATGAATATTTATCCGGCACTTCTTATCTCATTTCCGAGAACACCAGTTGCTTGTCGAATACATTAAATAACAGAATTGGCTCATTGGTGATAGAAGAAAGAAGCGGCTACAGTAACCCGCAATATCCGCAATCCCAGGATCAAAATGTGGAGAAAGTGATATTATATTCTGATGCCAATTTTAAAGGGTTATCCGCATCTGTATTGCCCGGAACCTACGGCACTATGGAACAGGCTGGCTTTATTGATGATAATCTGAGCTCATTATTCCTTCCCCCCGGTTACAGAGTGGTATTGTATGAATTTGAAAACTTCAGAGGTAAAAATTATACCATCACAGTTACAAAAAGCGGTTTTTCTATTTCCGGATGGAATGATAAAACATCTTCAATAGCTATTTACAGGAATTAATAGATGTTGTAGCTAATTCATCGACAACCAAGAATAGCATTAATAAATAAATTGCAAAAGCATAGCTGAGATCATTTATCTGTCTTCTCGTCGAAAAGCTCATCATAAACAGGACTTTCCGTTTTTGAAAACTTATCCCACCAGGTAAAGTACAATCCAAAATTATACTTGTATTGTTTATGATGCAGGGAATGATGGGTAGCCCCTATCATTGACCGGGTAATAATGTTTTTTGAAAACCATTTAGGATAAACCTCAATATCAAGGTGATTGATAACACTGCTTATGGACATAATGGTAAGCATGGTGATCAAAACATATAAGTTCATAGGAAGGAAAAGAAGCACCAGCGGCAGGAAAATAGCCTGTATCAATCCTTCTAATGGATGAAAAGAAAAAGCAGTCCACGGCGATGCAATATGACTGTCGTGATGCCATTTATGCACTATCCTGAAAACTTTTGGTAGGTGCATCCAACGGTGGAACCAATAATAGTACGTCTCTTGTAAGATAAGTGCGACAAATAAGCTTACCGGCAACCACCATAGCGGATAGTCATGTATGTTTTCATACAATTTTGTGTAGCCCTTTTGCCAGAATAAAAGTAACACAGCCCCTGAAATACCAAATATTATGGCCGTGATATTACTCCTTATTATTTCTTTTCTGAATTGTCCCGGAGGATAATCCCTCTGGTTTATCTTTTTGTTTTTCCATTTATTACGCTGCCGCACATAAAACACTATGTAAAATATCCATGACAACAGGAAATACCTTCCCACTACTACTATGTAAACAACAAGTGCAACAATAAGAAACCATAAAGGGTTTGAAACATCAGGAAGTTTATCCATTAAAATAAAGCTAATGAACTTTCGGTAGTCAACAAAATAGTGAACGGCACCAATTGGTGCCGTTCACTTCCAACATAAACCTCTGTTCATGAAAACAATAAATACTATTTATAAACCTACCATTTTGTTTTTTTCTTTAAAACAGTTCCATTTTCATCTATTAACAGTTTCATTTTTTCTTCACCTTTTGAAAGTTCGATTTCATAAGCAGTCCTGTTTTTGTCGTTTTCTTTATCTACTGAAGCAATAGTATAGCCTGCAAAATCATTTTGTATTATTTTATTTACAGATGACGGTAATCCGGCAAAGTCTGTAACAGGAGTTACTGTACCCACCCAATTGTTATCACCATCATACCAAGACCAATATTCAGTATTGTCCATATTAAATTTTACCATATAGTCAGAACTGTCCATGGCCGGCCAGCCAGACCATTCCCAATCAAACGTACTCACTGGTTCATAACGGTTCCAGGTTACGTTTGAAACATTAGGATACTTTGTTTGAAAACTGGTTTTAACTGGTTCTGGCACTACAATATTTGTAGTAACAG
>JAJAZO010000439.1 GCA_026785745.1 Chitinophagaceae bacterium
ATAAGGAACAGGTTTGGGAAAAGGTGGAAGAGGAAATGAGTGAACTGAAAGAGGCAATTGACAGCGGCAGCCAGATCAAGACGGAAGAGGAGTTTGGTGATGTGGTGTTCTCATTAATTAATTATGCACGGTTTTTGCAGGTAGATGCCGAAAATGCACTGGAAAAGACGAATAATAAATTCATTCACCGGTTTACAAAAATGGAGCAACAAGCCATGCAAAGCGGTAAAAATCTTACTGATATGACCCTGCAGGAAATGGATGCCATCTGGAACATCATCAAACAACAGCGGCAGGAGTAGTGAAGTCACGATCTAAAAATATCTTGTTAAGTAAGTACAGCCTGCTGATACTGGCAGCAATGCTTTTCACTCTTTCTTTTGTTTTCAATAAACTATACAGCAACCGTTCGTCGGTGGTACAGGAAGTAAAGCTGGTTGAAAAGTATATCAACGACCAGCATAATGATTTCATTTCTTTTTGTAAAGACACTTCAATAATTAACCGCCTGATTGCCCGGGGAGAAACACTCACCGAATTCAGTCACCTGGCAATGAAGAAGTATGGCATCTTTCTATATACAATTGATGAATTTGGCAATACAGAAATGAGATTCTGGAATGACCAATTGGTAGTTCCACCGTCAGCAATACTGAACGGAGCAGATGGAGAACACTTTTCAAAAGAATCCAACGGATGGTATTATGGAATTAAAAAAACACTGACAGACAGCACTCAGTCAGGTAAATTGTTAGCTATTGCTATGGTGCCTGTACGGTCAGAATTTTTTATTACAACTGATTATCTGCCACAAAAATTTTTCTACAGTAGTTCTGCCGATAAAAGAGTAAGAATTAGTGAAAACGTTACAGACTTTCCGGTGAAAACAGTTGCCGGTAAAACACTTTTTTATCTTGATAAAAAAACAACGGTAGCGGTAGCTTATAATGACAGACGAACGATCCTGTTGCGTTTCGGCGGGGTGCTGTTGCTTTTCCTTTTCCTTCATTTACTGGCTGAGTCGGTTGCAAGAAGGAACCATATATGGAGAGCCATCGGGTTACTTACACTTATTCTGGTTGTACTCAGATTAACCACTTATTATTTTCCTTCTATTTTAAACCTGCGGCAGTTTGAATTATTCAGCCCATTGATTTACGGGTCCAACCCGATTCAACGTTCATTGGGTGATTTACTTATTAATTCGACACTCTTTTGCTGGGTGGTTTTATTTGCCTGGTCAAAATTGCGCTATATAGAAGATCCTACAACTAATTTTTCAAAAGGATTAAAATGGGCAGCAGGAATCTTAGCGTTGTGCCTGTTAATATTGTCAACTTTTGTTCTGGCAACGGTTATCCGCAGCCTGGTGGCAGATTCAAAAATATCATTTGACGTTACTAATTTTTTCAGCCTGAACCGCTACACGGTGGCTGGTTTTTTTGTGCTGGCCTGTCTTTCTTTATCGTATTATTATTTCTCGCAATTATTATTTCGTCTGATATTTCCTTTGTTTGCCGGGAAGAGTTTCCTTATCTACTTTGCTATTGCATTTGCAGGGTTGGCTTATCTTACTGTCAGGTCAGGTAATTCCGACGTTTTATTTTATTTGCCTGCATTGTTGTGGTTGCTTGCCTATACCTGGTTGGTAAACAGGAAAGGCATAATCTTTAACCGCATTCGTATCAATATTGCCGGTATTCTTTCCTGGATATTTGTTTTTTCCGTTTCTATCACCGCCATCATGTTTTCACAAAACAGGAAAGTGGAGTGGGAGAGAAGAAAATTGATTGCCGATAAACTGGCAGTACAAACTGACCCGGCTAGTGAAAGATTAATGAGCATTGCTATCAGGTACCTTGATAACGGCTTTCTCAGTGAAAATTTTTACCGTTTTACTAATGAAGAAAAGAATAATAAGTTAAGAGATAGCATTATTACAGCAAGTTATAGGGGGTTTCTTGATAAATACGACACCCGGTTGTATGTATATGATTCTGCTGACAGGCCATTGTATAATGAAGACCCGTTGACTTATGAATCTTTGAACACCATCCTGACTGTTCAATCAAAGCCAACAGATAACACGGAAGGGCTCTATTATTACGAAACTTCTTTTGATAAGTTTAACTACAGCACCCGTCGTGATGTAACTGATACGGCGAACAAAAAAATGGGTTCGTTCTTCATTGTTTCCAACTTTAAAAACTATAGCCGGGATGCTTTGTTCCCGGAATTATTCCGCCAGTTCAAAGAAACAGATCCGGAGAATTCACCTATTTATTCCAACGCAGTGTATGATAGCTTACGGCTGATTTCGCCACCCGGAAATTATCCTTTTCCTATCTGGTTAACTGCGAACGAAAGTCCCAAAGAAGAATTTCAACAAAGAACCAATGGCGACTATGATGAACTCTGGTATCGGGCTGGCAATGATAAAGTAGTTGTAATTGCCCGGAAAAAACAGGCAACGATTGAAACAATAACATTGTTCTCTTATATCTTCTGTTCTTTTCTTTTCCTGGTTGCGTTTGTACAACTGATTTCTCTCATATTAAGAACAGGGTATAACTGGACAGGTTTCCGGCGACTGTTTCAGTTAAATATTCGTTCACAGGTGCATAGTACAATTATTTTTATCAGTATTTTTTCCTTTTTGGTTATCGGTGCAGCAACTATTTCTTTCTTCATCAGCCGTAATAAGCAAAGCAACAGTGAAAAGTTGAGCCGGACCATGAAGATTATGGTTAATGAAATGGAGAAAAAAATGGCTGACCATACTACGTTTGATGATGTAGTGAAAATATATGATTCAGTTTCTAATACAGGCCTGCAGAAATTAGTGGATGAGGTTTCAGATATTCATGGTGTGGATGTAAATGTGTATGACCTGAAAGGAGATTTGCAGGTTTCTTCGGAAGCAAATGTTTATACAAAAGGGGTGCTGAGTAAAAAGATAGACCCAACTGCCTTTTATCATCTTGACAGGATGCGGCAGGTGCAACATGCACAGGAAGAAAAAATTGGTAACTTTTCTTATCTGAGCATTTATTCGCCTGTGAGGGATGATGAGGGGAAAGTGTATGCCTATATCAACATACCGTACTTCACCTCTAAACCAGAACTGCGGCAGGAGATTTCAAATTTCCTTGTTACTATAATCAACCTGAATGCTTTTATATTCCTGATTGCAGGTTTGATTGCTTTGTTTATCACCAACCGTATCACCAGTTCATTTTCTATCATTACTGATAAAATGAGAGAAGTGAACCTTGGAAAAAAGAATGAAGAAATTATTTGGAATCGTAATGATGAAATTGGCGAGCTGGTGCAGGAATACAATAAGATGGTGGCTAAATTGGGAGAAAGTGCTTCTGCCTTAGCCAAAAGCGAAAGAGAAGGTGCCTGGAGGGAAATGGCAAGACAGGTGGCACATGAGATTAAGAATCCATTGACACCAATGAAATTAAGCATTCAGTATTTACAGAATGCCATCAATAACAACCAACCAAATGTAAAAGAACTAACTGGCAGAGTGGCAGATACATTAGTTGAACAGATTGACCACCTTTCTAAAATTGCAGCCGACTTCTCCCAATTTGCCAATATAGGCAATACAAACGTTGCTACATTCGATCTGCATGATGTGCTGGGTTCATTAAAACAATTATACACTTCAGATGAGAATGTTCAATTTGACTGGAGGCCTGTTAGTGACCGGGTGATGATAAATGCAGATAAAACACAGATGAACCGCTTGTTCACTAATCTTTTTGCCAATGCTGTGGAAGCTTGCCACGGCAACGGTATTTGTAAAATTGAAGTAAGTGAATTGAGAAGTGAAGATATTCTTCTGATAAGTATAAAGGATAATGGCGAAGGCATTGCCCCTGAAATGCAGGAAAGGATTTTCATACCCAATTTTACTACCAAGTCATCCGGTACAGGTTTGGGACTTGCTATGTGCAAAGGAATTGTGGAACAGGCCAAAGGCAGAATATGGTTTGAAACCGAACAGGGAAGAGGTACTACTTTCCATGTGGAGTTGCCGGTAGTTAATTAGCCAGGAAAATATTGAATATCCAACAAGGAATAATGAACGTCGAAGTAAAGACACTTCATGATTCGAAATTCCGTGCCTGCCTGCCGGAAGGCAGGTTCTTCTGTTCGTTATTCAATTGTATTCTTTTCACTTTCTCCTCCCTATCTTTAAGTACTAAACTACTTGTTCATGAAACGGATTATTTGCCTGCTTTTGATAACAATAATAACTTTTGTTACTAATGCACAGCCAACTCAAAAGCCCCCGCTGCATGGAAAAAATTGGATGGCCATTACCGGTAAACCATTAGCGGCAACTGCTGGTTCAATTATATTTCAACAAGGAGGCAATGCAGTAGATGCTGCTTGTGCTATGCTGGCTGCCACTTGCACCATGTGGGAT
>JAJAZO010000440.1 GCA_026785745.1 Chitinophagaceae bacterium
GGCTGGCCAATTTCATTGTCCAATTGTAAAATGTATTGATCAACGCCGTACATGGACAATTGCAAAGCACTGCCTGCACCACTAACCGCAGCTTTAAAACGGGTATCTTTTGCAATAGTATAATCGGTAAGTATGCCGCCATAGCTCCAGCCACCAATACCCATACGGTTGCCATCCACTATTCCTTTACTGATTAAGTGATCGGCTGCTCCTTGTATATCCAGCACTTCTTTATTTCCCCAATCTGCATAAATGGCTTTGGAAAAATCAATTCCCCGGCCATTGCTGCCACGGTAGTTTACGGCCACCACGGCATACCCATTGGCTGCCAGCATTTGCCTTGTTAAATCAAAACCATAATCATCCTGACTTACCGGGCCACCATGTATAAAAAATATAACCGGTAGTTTTTCTTTATTGGCATTGGCAGGCAGGTAAAGCAGATTAGACACAGAAGCACCATCTTTACTTTTGGAAGTAAATTTTTCAACCGATGCTAAAGAAAGATTGGCAACAAAATCATCCTGCACTTTGTAAGGCGGCGAAGGTTGCTGTTTTCCAATGCATAGAATTCAGAGGGTAATTGCGGGTTCGTCATGGAAGTGATCCAACTGCCATTCGGATGCCGTTCTAATGAATTGAATGAGCGGTTGCCACCAATTAGTTTATTCATCTTACCGCTTTTTAAATCATAGGCCGCTATGTACCGCACACAATCATCCGTTACCAGTACAGCAATACTCTTTCCTTCTTTATCCCAACGTGGAGTTGAGACTGGCCTGTCAAGCACTTTGCTTAATAAGTTAGGTTCACCACCACTAACAGGTGCCACGCAAAGTATCGATTGATCATACATAATAAAATTGGCATCAGAAGTACTACGCAAGTAGGCAATGTTTTTACCATCCGGGCTCCATTGTGGCGAACCATCGCTGCCTTTCCATGTAGTAAGTTGTCGTGCTACAGCACCAGTTTTGGCATCAATGATAAAAATATCGGTGTTAGTATTTTTATCAGGGTCTTCAGTACGATTGCTTACAAAAGCAATGGCAGCACCATCAGGACTCCACTGTACGCCACTCTCATTATAATTCCCTTTGGTAAGAGTGTCTGTTTTTTTGCCTGCAACATCAAAAAGGTAGAGATGTGTTTTCCGTTTATCATACTGATAGCCACTTACATCCTGTTTGAAGCGATAGCGGTCTATTACATAAGGTTTATTGCCTTTCTTACCAGAAGTATCTTCATAGTCTTTGATGGTCAGCAATAATTTTTTGCCATCCGGACTCCAGGCATAATCATTCAGGTCGCCTTTTACATCAGTTAGTTTAATAGCTTCCCCGCCAAGCCTGTTTAGTAAATAGACCTGGCTACTGCCCCCGCTGCGGCTTGCTGTAAAGGAAATATATTTTCCATCGGGGCTCCACTTAGGACTGCTTTCGCCATCAGGGCTGTTGGTTAATTGTACAGTCTCTAAACCATCCCAACTCATCATCCAGATATCTGTAATGCGTTTGTCTTTAGCCGAGTCAATAGTAGAAAGGGTGTAGGTTACCCACTTACCATCCGGGGATATTTGTGTATCCCCAGTGCTTTGCTGACGATAAATATCCGCCGGACGAAGGCTTCTTTTTTGTGTCTGAGATATACCGGCTGATTGCAGCAACAATAATACTATTGCGGACAAAACTATTTTTTTCAGTAACATAAGCAGTAATTGTATTGCCGAATATAAGAAATACCTTCTTAAATACACTCTGTAAAAGGACTTGTAAACAATCATTAACTTTACAAATTAAATTCAAATAATCAAAAAGCTATATGAAGGAAGTTTATATCATATCCGCCGTCCGTACACCAATGGGTAGTTTTGGCGGGTCATTAAAAAGTTTATCTGCTACACAATTAGGTGCAACGGCTATAAAAGCTGCGGTGGCTAAAGCAGGTATCAAACCTGAACAAGTGCAGGATGTATTAATGGGCTGTGTGCTTCAGGCCAACCTGGGACAAGCACCGGCAAGACAGGCAGCAAAGTTTGCCGGTTTACCCAATGAAGTAAATTGTACAACGGTGAATAAAGTTTGTGCCAGTGGAATGAAGGCTATTGCACAGGCAGCGCAGAGTATTATGCTTGGTGATGCAGATATTGTTGTGGCTGGTGGTATGGAAAGTATGAGCAATGTTCCTTTTTATGCAGACAGTGTGAGATGGGGAAATAAATATGGCAATACCTCACTGATAGATGGATTGGCAAAAGATGGCCTTACTGATGTGTATGACGGTAAAGCAATGGGCAATGCGGCAGAACTATGTGCAAAGGAGTGTGGTGTAAGCCGGGAAGAACAGGATGCCTTTGCCATAGAAAGTTATAAAAGAAGCCAGGCAGCTATTGCAGCCGGAAAATTTGATAATGAAATAGTGCCGGTGGAAATACCGCAGCGTAAAGGTGACCCGATAGTGTTTGCAAAAGATGAAGAGCCGTTTAATGTAAAGTTTGATAAGATACCATCACTGAACCCTGCATTTACAAAAGATGGAACAGTAACGGCTGCTAATGCAAGTACGATGAATGATGGTGCAGCAGCATTGGTGCTGATGAGCAAAGAAAAAATGGATGAGCTGGGATTAAAACCAATTGCTAAAATCATTTCGTATGCCGATGCAGAACAGGCACCGGAATGGTTTACAACTACACCCTCGGTTGCGGTACCAAAAGCGGTAGCCAAAGCCGGTTTGAAAATGGAAGATATTGCTTACTGGGAGCTGAATGAAGCCTTTGCCGTTGTGGGCATAGAAAACAGTAAGCGGATGAAACTAGAC
>JAJAZO010000441.1 GCA_026785745.1 Chitinophagaceae bacterium
GAATGATAATTCGCCGGAGTTACAAACTGTTGTTCATCGTTTAAGCCGTTGTGTTACCATACTAAGAGTGCTGGTGCACCAGATAGATATTATGGAAACGATGACACCGATGGATTTTTTAGATTTCAGAGATATGCTTCGTCCTGCATCAGGTTTTCAAAGCTGGCAGTTCAAAGAGCTGGAAGCAAAGCTGGGATTGAAATTTGAGCACCGCCACGGAAAAGAATATTATACGGCACAACTAAGACCAGAGCAAGTTGAAATAATAAAAAAGGCAGAAGGGAGTCAATCTTTATTGCAATTATTAAATAGCTGGTTAGAGAGAATGCCTTTCTTAAAAGAAGGAGCTGATCATTCTTTTTGGGATAATTATAAAAAAATTTACGGGGGCAGCCTGGCCGATGCAGAAAAAAATAACCAGAGTGCCTTTGAAGAAATTTTTAGTGATGGTGGTGACACGGTTTTAAACCGTGACACCACCATCACCCGTTCTTTATCTCCCGCAGCCTGTCGTGCAGCGTTATTTATTATGCTGTACCGTGGTTATCCTTTATTGCAATTGCCATTTCAGTTATTAAATTGTTTACTGGAGATAGATGAACAACTCAGTAGTTGGCGTTATCGCCATATGAATATGGTACACCGGATGATAGGAACAAGAATTGGTACTGGTGGAAGCACCGGAAAAGATTATCTGAAAGCGGCGGCAGAAAAGCATTATATCTTCAGGGAGATAGCACAACTAAACAGTTTTCTGATTGAAAGAAGAAAATTACCATCACTTCCTGCTGAAATTGAAAAGCAACTCGGATTTGGATTGCTTTAAAAATAAAAAAATATTCTGAGAGATAAAAAGACCGCATTGCTGCGGCCTTTTTCTTTTTGCTGATAAAGGAAGGATATATATTAGAAGGTGTACCGGATACCTAAGCCGCCCCAACTGCCTACAAAACCACGGTTATCACCAAACTCAAACGAAGGCTGCCAATCTAATGACATATTAAGAGGAGCTTTCTTGAATTTATAATCCAAGCCCAGAACACCGTCAACACCAATAAATGCACCATCTCCATATTTTGTATTGTAAACCCCTATATGAGCACCTGGGCCAATATACCATTGCAGGCCACTGGCATCGCTTATTGGCATATGAATTTCATACAACCCGGTAATTCTTGTTCCCTGGTTCCAGAAATAGCCTATAAACTCCAGGGCATTTTTATTACTTACAAAATGTTTGAACGAAATACCTCCTCCATCCCAAACTTTTACTCCCAAGGCGGTTTTGTATGTGGAGCCGCTGGAACTTTTACTCTGGGCTTGTGAAAATAATATGGCTAACATGGCAAGTACAGTTAGAAAACCTTTTTTCATAAATAATTTTTTTGAATGAATTTGTTACAAATCCACACTTGCTATTTTTGTGCCAAAAATATCTGTGATGTAGAAAAGAAATTACGGGGAATTTTTGCCCCTGATTTTCAGTAAAAAATAGATGCAAACAATTACTGAAACGACCGAAGTGGTGATGAATGTGCTGGTGCTGCCAAAATTTGTCCATAATGCCCCGGCAATAATGCTGGCCAGTAAGGTGCCCACACTTTCACAACTGGTATAAAAACCAATAGCAGTAGCGGTATTTTCTTTATGGGCTAAATTAGAAATCCATGCTTTAATGACTCCTTCTGTTGCAGCAGCATAAATACCATAAACAGAAAAAAGAATAAATATTACCGCTATGGATGGGTTAAAAGCAAACCCTCCATAAACAAGGGTGAATAATGCAAAACCGAGCAGTATAATTTTTTTATAACCAAGCCTGTCAGCTAAAGCCCCCATAGGATATGAGGAAGCAGCATATACAAGATTGTAAAATATATAAGCTGCAATGGTAATGGTATCAGCGTTCAGGGTGGTTCCTGCTATGGTTATAGTATCGTTACCAATTGTTTCCCTTGTAATGAGTAATAAAAAAATATCAGAACTATTGAATAAAGCAAAAATTAATAATCCGGTAACAACTTTTCTGAATTCAGGGGTTGCCACTTTCCAGTAATTGAAATAAGAAAAGAAATTTCCTTTACCTAATGTTGATACAGGTTGTTTCTTTTCTTTCAGCAAAAAAATAAAAAGGATGGAAAGGATGCCGGGTATAAAAGCGATATAAAAAAGTGTTTTGTATTCACCGGGATAAAAAAATAAAAACAATAATGCCAATACCGGTCCAATAGCTGCACCAATAGTATCCATGCTGCGATGAAATCCAAATACTCTTGCTTTAGTTTCTTTTGTTGCTTCTTGCGAAAGCAATGCATCTCTAGCAGCAGTGCGGACACCTTTGCCAAGCCGATCAACTGTTCTTACAAAAAATATCCAGAGCGGATAAGTAAAGGTTGCCATCAATGGTTTTGAAACAGCACTTAATAAATAACCCAGCTTTACAAATGGTAAACGAACACCTTTCTCATCACTTAACTTTCCAAAGTAACCTTTGCTGATGCCTGCTGTAAAATTTACCACACCTTCTAAAACACCAATCCAGAAAACAGTAAAACCAATTTCTTTTAAATAAATCGGCATAACCGGATATAGCATTTCACTTGCAATGTCAGCAAGCAAACTGACAACCGATAAAATCAAAACTGTTCTTGTAATGATTCGCATAGATTGAAGATAGAAGAAAAAAATTACGGCACGCAGCTCTGCAAAATATTTTGTTTTGCAGAGCTGCAATGTCGCCTCAGGCGACAAAATGAAAGAACGAAAGGGCAAGTTTGTTCAGCAATAAGACTACTGTATTTACTGGAAATTTCTGAAGATTACTACCGCAAAATTTCTTTTAACCACAATTTCTCAAAACCAGCAACTCAAAAAAAAACCACGTCTGGCAAGGTTTTGCTTTGATAATTCAAATTATTTCCACCACCTTTGCCCTCAATAAATCCAAGAATAATTAATGGGACTTTTTAACTGGTTTACACAAGAAATTGCCATCGACCTGGGTACTGCCAATACCCTCATAATACATAACGACGAAGTAGTGGTGAACGAACCGAGTATCATTGCCCTTAACCGCAATAATCCCAAAGAAGTGCTGGCGGTGGGCAAAAAGGCCTTGATGATGCATGAGAAAACCCACGAAAGTATCCGCACGGTTCGTCCGCTGAAAGACGGTGTGATAGCGGATTTCAACGCTGCCGAGCTCATGATAAGGGAGCTGATTAAATTGGTTTACCCCAAGAAGAAATTGTTTCCCCCAAGCTGGCGGATGATGATATGTATTCCTTCTTCCATCACAGAAGTAGAGAAAAGAGCCGTTCGGGACAGCGCTGAACAGGCCGGAGCCAAAGAAGTTTACCTGATTCATGAACCAATGGCAGCTGCGCTGGGTATTGGTATTGATGTGGAAGAGCCGGTGGGCAATATGATTATTGATATTGGGGGAGGTACTACAGGTATTTCGGTGATAGCATTAGCTGGTATAGTTTGTGACCAATCTATCCGTATTGCAGGAGATGAATTTACTGCTGATATTATGGAAGCCCTTCGTCGCTACCACAGTTTGCTGATTGGTGAAAGAACTGCTGAACAAATTAAAATCCAGGTGGGTGCTGCAATGAAAGAAATTGACAACCCACCAGATGATTACCCGGTAAATGGCCGTGACCTGGTGACAGGTATTCCCAAGCAAGTAATGGTTAGCTACCAGGAAGTAGCCGAAGCATTGGATAAAAGCATTTTCAAAATTGAAGAAGCCATACTTAAAGCTTTGGAACAAACTCCGCCGGAACTGGCTGCAGATATTTATCGTCGTGGTCTGTATATAACCGGTGGTGGTGCATTATTGCGGGGTCTTGATAAAAGATTAAATAATAAGATCAAACTGCCGGTGCATATAGCAGACGACCCGCTGAAGAGTGTGGTGAGGGGAACCGGTATTGCCCTGAAACATTATGACAGGTATCCGTTTGTGATGAGATAAGGTCTCCTCAAACCCCTCCGAAGAAGGGGCTTAAGAAGTCCCAGACAAACATAATTTCTTTTGTTATTGAAAAAATCCAAACAATAATGATTTTTGCAAAGCTCCGCCAGTTGGCGGATTTGGGGTATGCGTAATATATTTCTCTTCATTCGCCGTTACAGAACCTTCTTCACTTTCCTCACATTACAGGTGGTGGCTTTGTGGTTTTTGTTCAGTTACAACAACTTTCACAGGGCTAAGTTTTTAGGTATTGCCAATGAAATGACAGGCCGCATCAATACACAGTATAATAAGGTAGAAGATTATTTTACGCTGAAAGCGGAAAATCAAAGACTGCATCGCTTTAATGATTCGTTGCTAAACCTGATGCCCCGCAACTTTATGCAGCGGGATACCAGTATGAAGATGACTCAGGATTCGGTTTCTTATGATACACCGGGAAATTATCGTCGTTATTTATCCCGACCTGCTACAGTGGTTTACAATACAATCAATGAACAAAAAAATTATATTCAGATAAACAGGGGCGCCAGCCAGGGCATAAAAGATAATATGGCTGTTGTTGGCTCCGATGGAAGTGCTGTAGGTGTAGTAGTGAACGTAAGTGCCAACTTTAGCCAGGTAATGAGCCTGCTGCATGTGCAAAATTCTGTAAGTGCTTCGTTGAAAAAAACCGGAGAGTTTGGCACCGC
Organism: Chitinophagaceae bacterium; assembly: GCA_026785745.1. Lineage (GTDB taxonomy): Bacteria > Bacteroidota > Bacteroidia > Chitinophagales > Chitinophagaceae > JJ008. The sequence continues at coordinate 4,675 of JAJAZO010000441.1, forward strand.
TGAATGGGACGGTAAAGATCCCCGGTATATAACATTAAAGAGAATTCCTAAAACTGAAGAAGTTAAAAAAGGTGACACAGTACTTACAAGTCCTGTATCATTTAATTTTCCTCCCGGCTATATGGTGGGCACTGTTTCAGATATCAAACTCGATAATACTACCGGAATGTACCTATTGAAAATTAAAACAGCTGCCAATTTTTATAACCTGCAACAGGTGCATGTTATTGAAAACATTGAATATGAAGAACAGCGTAAGCTAAATGCAGAAACTAAAAAGAAAATCGAACAAGTAAAAAAAACTCCCCGGTGAGTGACTTTCTGAGAAATATCCTTCGGCTGGTAGTTTTTATACTGTTACAGGTATATGTGCTGAATAAGATTCCGCACCTGCACCGGTTCATTACTCCTTATATTTATTTCCTGTTCATTCTGTGGTTACCATTCTCAGTTTCCCGGATGTGGCTGCTGGTTATCGGGTTCTTTGCTGGTCTTATCCTCGATTATTTTATGATGACACCCGGTCTGCATGCAGCGGCTTGTTTACTGATTGCCTACGTAAGACCCTTTATCATCAATATTCTTACGCCAAAAGACGCTTCTGAGTTTAACTACAGGGAACCTTCGCCCAAAGCCATGCAATGGACACCTTATGCGGTATATGTTTTCATTCTGACTTTACTGCATCATGGCTACATGATTTTTCTGGAGTGGCTGGACGGCGGAAGATTTCTTGATTTTTTGATCCAGGTTGTTGCCACTACCGGCATCAGTATGTTGCTCATCTTCACTGCTGAATTATTGTTTCCAAGAAAACTAAAATTCCGGACAAACACTGCGTAATAAATTATATCCGGATGCGATTACCAGTAGAAAAATTTCTTAAAAAGAATTTTATTAACAAATAGATTTGGAAACCGCATTTCGTAATTCGTACATTGCATAATTGTAATTAATTCTTCACTTCGTTCCCGATAACTATCGGGATGATACCTCGTATTCCTTAGCTCGTTTTATGTCTGTTTTCAATCAATCAAGAAGCCGTATCATTCGCCTTATCTTCCTGCTTGCTTTTGTTGTCATTATTGCCCAACTGTTCTACCTGCAGGTGGTTTCGGGAAAATTCAGCCAGATGGCTGATGATAATGCTATTCTCCGGAAAACCATCTATCCGCCGCGGGGCCTTGTTTTGGACAGAAGCAAGCAAGCTATCCTCAACAACACACTCACTTTTGACCTGATGGTAACACCTTCTCTGGCCAAAGGAATTGACATTACTTTTTTTTGCCGGTTGATGGAAATTGATACGGTAGAATACCGAAAAAGAATTGTCAATGCCATTATAAAAAATAAATCTTTCCGTCCTTCGGTTTTTGAAGCTTCTCTGCCTCCTCAGAAATATGCGAGAATTCAGGAAAATATCTGGCGGTTTCAAAATGGATTTTATATTCAGGAACGTCCTATCCGGTCTTATCCTTTCGATGCTGCCGCCAACATTGTTGGGTACATTGGTGAAGTAGATACTAATTACCTCAAGAAACATTCAGAAGAGGGTTATGTAAGCGGAGATTATGCAGGAATGACCGGGTTGGAAGCCAGCTATGAAAAAGTGCTGATGGGTGAAAGAGGAATGCAGGTGCTGATAAAAGATAACTTCAACCGTATACAGGGATCCTATGAAAAGGGGGCTATGGACGTAGAAGCTGTAGCCGGGAATAACTTATACACCAGTCTGGATATAGAATTGCAAAAGTTCGGTGAAGAGTTAATGTCTAACAAGGTTGGTTCTATCGTTGCAATTGACCCCAAAACAGGCGGTATCATTGCAATGGTAAGCAGCCCTACCTACAATCCTAATTTTTTAACAGGTACAGAAAGGCGGCAACACTTTTCCGAATTATATACAGATCCCCGGCTGCCATTGTTGAATAGGGCAGTGAATGCCAGTTATGCACCCGGCTCCACTTTTAAAACATTGCAGGCTTTGGTTGGCTTGGGTGAAGGTGTGATTACTACAAAAACTACTTTTAGTTGTAGCGGTGCTTTTTATGGGTGTGGGAGTAGTAAGCCGATGGGCTGTCTTGACCCCGGCACCTATTACTTGAAAACAGCCATTACTCATTCCTGCAATACTTATTTTGCCAATGTAATGCAACGGGTTATTAATAATCCAAAGTATCCTAATGTGGACAGC
>JAJAZO010000442.1 GCA_026785745.1 Chitinophagaceae bacterium
CAAACCGTACCCTTATCCGGTATCTGGTCGCCGGAAACTGATTTTGTAAAAATAGCCAGTCATGCTATGTGCATTGTTGGATATGATGATAAAATAGCCGGTGGCTCCTTTGAAGTGATGAATAGCTGGAGTACCAAATGGGGTAATAAAGGATTTTTCTGGCTTAGCTATAAGCAGGTGATGAAATATGGCAATTATGCTGTTGAGATGATGGATTATGAACCTGGTAAAGCAGCCATTTCGGGAGATATAGAATTTGTAAAACTGGTAAATGATTCCGATGTTTCGTTACCAGTAAGCAGGACAAAAATAAATACCCGGAATATTGTTGTGCAGGGTAAAGAAAAGGCTGAGTATAGTTTATACAAGCTTACGGAGAATTTAAACAGCGGCGACCGTTTTAAAATGAAATTCAGTACAAATTCCCCTTCGTTCATTTATGTTTTTGCGGAGGATGAAAAACCAAAAATTTCCCGGCTCTTCCCTCCTAACCCGGCCATAAGTGCCGCTATTAATTCGCCTGCTGCAACTTATTACTTTCCTTCTGACTCAACCCATGCAAAGCTGGACAATACAGCAGGCAAAGAAAACTTCTGTATCTTATACAGTAAATCTGAAATTGATTTTGAAGGGTTGATGAACTATATTAAAGAAACCAACGTCAGTATTTTCAAAGGGGTAAAAGATAAACTGGGACCAAGGCTGCTTGATATAAATAAAGTGAAATTCAGAGAAGACCGGATAAATTTTCAGGCCCCGGCAGATGACAAGTCTGTGTTATGTTTCTTTGTAGAAATGAAACATAACTAAGGGGATCTCTAAAAACTAATCCCTCCAAGAGTTCTCCACTTAAAGAGTTTCTTTTGGGTAACTCCTGGAGGGTTTTTAGAGATGACCTTTACCTATAAAACAAGTGCATGAAGATTATCAGTGTGTTTGTCTTCATAAAGAATTAAATTACCTTTTATGCTACCTGCTATTTTTTTTCGTAAAACTATTGTAAGCTCATTGATGGTCTTATGTTGTTGTGCTGCATCTGCACAGGTTAAAAATGCAAAATATTATACTGAACAGGGCGATGGGTTTTTCGAAAAAGCGAAATATGACGATGCCATCTCCAATTATTCTAAAGCTATCAGCCTGGATGCCAAATATGCACTTGCTTATGGCAACAGAGGCTTTGCTTATGTGCTGAAAAAACAGCCTAACCTGATCATACAGGCCATACAAGATTGTACAAAAGCTATCAGCCTGCAGCCTGTAGCTCCCGATTTTTATTTCTACCGTGGCGAAGCTTATCTTCAAAAGAAATTGATTGATTCCGCTATAATAGATTTTACAAAAGCTATCCAATTAGGCCCCGACACTTCTGATTATTATAATTCCAGGGGCAAAGCATATAATCAAAAAAGCCTTTTTGATTTAGCTATTCCCGATTTTACAAAAGCCATAAAAATAAGGCTCGATTATTTTGAAAGCTATGTAAACAGGGCTTCAGCTTATTATCAAAAAAAACAGTATGATTCTGCCATTATAGATTACACAAAAATCATCAACCTGAATCCCAAAATAGCAGAAAATTATAACAGCCGGTTCAAGGCTTATTATAATAACAATCAACTGGACTCAGCACTTGCCGACATAACAAAAGCAATCAACATAGACCCTTACATTGCATTTTACTATAATAACAGGGGCCTGTGTTATAATAGCCTGGGGAAATATGAACTTGCTGTACAGGATTATATTAACAGTCTTATTAAAAGCTCTGTCAACAGCAAAGCTTATTTTAATATTATTTCCCCGTTGGTAAGAATGTTGCGGTTCAACGATGCCCTCTTTTTTTATAACCTGAATAAAGAAAATAAGGCCAACTCCTTTTTAGGTAAGCCAGAATATAAATTTTATAATTATTTCATTACCGCTTTTACACAAGTTTCGGATAGTGTATTAAATAATGCTTTAGAAACACTGGACATCTCTTCGAAAGAATATGGAGATGATATAAAAGAAGAAACCAAAAGAGCTTACATTGATATCCTTTTTTTAAAAGGTTATATACTGGAAAAACTAAACCGGGAAGATGAGGCCAAAATTATTTATGAAAAAGCCCTGGCTATTGATTCCCGGCAACCAGACCTGAGAGAAGCCCTTCAACGTATTCAGCAAAAGAATGCAATTTCAAGAACTAGTGATAAAACACCGCCTGAAATAGAATTAAAGAATCCTGCCCCATCCCGTGGTTTTGATATTGAAGCTGACAATATTAAAACGCAAATAACTATCAGAGCCAAAGACGAATCGGGAATCGCTTCTGTAAAAATTGATACCACTTATATAGATAAAGTGGATGAAGATGGCTACATCTTTCTGGAGCGGTACTTAAAACCGGGAGCCAATACAATCCTTGTAACTGCTACTGATAAAGCAGGTAATACCGCCAGTAAACCATTAACGATAAATGCCAAAGCTACTGCCAGTAGTACACAGCTCACTTCGGATCAGTCAGGTGCGTTGAGGAGCAATATTAGATACCATGCTATTTTTATCGCCGAAAATATTTACAATGATCCTATCCCAGACTTAGAACATCCTATTAATGATGCAAGAACATTAAAAAATATTTTGCAGACACAATACACTTTTGATGTGGCTAATATTGATACTTTATACAACCGTAGCCGTGTTGAAATAATGCAGAAGATTGACCAGCTAAGCAGTTCCCTTGATTCAAACGACAATCTTTTAATTTTTTATGCCGGGCACGGTACTACTACATTAAACAGGGATAATACCCGGGATGGCTACCTGATACCATCTGATGCAGTATCTGGCTCTAAATCAACTTATATTTCCCTCTTTGATATCAAAAGTGTAATAAAGAACAGTAACGCTAAACATATTTTACTGATAGCCGATGCCTGTTTTAGTGGTGCTTTAACAAGAGAGCTGCCCAAAGATGCTTCGGCAGCCATTAAATTACAATATGAAACCACCAGCCGGGCGGCAATGACAAGCGGCAACCTGACAACAGTGCCGGATGTAAGTAAGTTTCTTTTTTACCTCAAACAAAAGCTAACCGAAAACAACGAAAAATACCTGTCAGCTAAAAAATTATTTGACAGTTTTTCAGAAATCGTTCTGAATAATACAGACCCACCCACTGCGCCTTTATTCAGAGGCATACAGGATGTGGGAGATGAGGGCGGACAGTTTATCTTTATAAGAAAAAATAAATAAAATATTATGCGACTTACGGTCATTTTTATCAAATCAGTTTTAGCTGTAATGCTTATCGTTTGTTTTTCTGCTGTATCAGCACAGGATGCAAAATATTATTATGATCAGGGCCAGAAGTTTTCTGAGGAAGATAATACAGATGCTGCGATTAAAAGTTATACAACCGCCATCAGCAAAAATGCTAATTATACAGATGCCTTTGTGGCAAGGGGCACCATTTATGCTAACAATAACCAATATGGTTTAGCCATCCTGGATTTTACAAAAGCCATCAGCTTAGATGCCGGCAATGCTGACCTATACGTAAGCCGGGGTGATGCTTACCTGGGAGATGAACAACCCGATTCAGGGTTTAAGGATTTTAAAAAAGCTATTAGTCTTGAGGCCGGCAATGCCGGAGCTTATGCCAGCCTCGGTGATTATTATTCCAGAAAAGATCAATATGATTTAGCAGTTCAGCACTACACAAGAGCCATCAGTCTTAATGATGAGTATGTATATGGATACACCAGCCGGGGTTTTATACATGCAAAAAATAAAAATTATGATTTAGCCATTAAAGATTATACAAAAGCTATTGCTCTCGAACCTGAAAATGCTTCAACATACGTTAGCCGGGGCGATGTTTATGCAGATAAAACCCAATATGATTTAGCTATTAAAGATTATACAAAAGCTATCGGACTCGACGGGGATAATGCTGAGCGATATATAAGCCGGGGGTATGCTTATGGGAGGGATTTTGAATATGAATTAGCGATTAAAGATTATACAAAAGCTATCGAACTGGATAACAACAATGCAGATGCTTATGTAAGAAGGGGTGATGTGTACATAGATGACAATCAGCATGATTTAGCTTTCCTGGATATTCAAAAAGGCATCAGCCTGGACCCCGCCAATGCAGGAGCATATACCAGCCGGGGAAATTATTACCTGGCAAAATATCTATTTGATTTAGCCCTCCAGGATTATACAAAAGCTATTAACATGGATCCAAGTGAAAATTCAAATTATAATAACCGGGGCAACGCTTACATTCAACTTGGAAAATATGAACTTGCTATGCGAGATTATAAAACCAGTATAGAAAATGACCCGGCGTTTGGCAAAGCTTACATTAATATTATTTCGCCGTTGATACGTATGCAACGTTTTACTGAAGCAAAATCCTATTATGACATTTATAAACAAAGAAAACTGACTTCATATATCGAATCAGATGAATATAAATTTTATTTACCTTTTGTTACTGCTGTTATCCAGCTTTCGAAAGGAATGCATGCAGAAGCTATGGATAACCTGAGCAAGGCTATGGAGGAATACGGCACAGAGATAAAGGAAGAAACAAAAAGGGAATTCGTTGATATGCTTTTTCTGAACGGATACATTGCAGAAAAATTATCCCTGTATGAAGATGCAAAAACGATCTATGAGCAATCATTAGCAATAGATTCCCATCAACCAGACCTCAATGAAGCACTCCAACGTTTAGAGCAAAAACAAACTGCCACAAGAAGTATTGACAAGACGGGGCCGGAAATATCGTTGATCAGCCCCGCACCATCCCGTGGTTTTGATATAGTAGCAGATAATGCCAAAACACAAATAATTGGCAAGGCAAAAGATGATGCCGGCATAGCATCCATTAAAATAAATGGTATTGCGGTGGAAAAATTGGAAGAAGATGGCCTATTCATTACTAATCAGGTGCTAAAATCAGGAACCAACTCATTAGTAATTACTGCCACAGATAAACAAGGTAATGCAGCCAGCAAAACATTTACAATCAATGGTACTACTTTGGCAACAAGTAATAGTACCCAACCGTCTCCCAATCAGTCAATATCATCCACAGCAGCAAAATATTATGCCATACTGATTGCGGAAAAAGATTATGATGATCCGGGTATTCCTGATTTGCAAAACCCGGTAAAAGATGCTAAAGAATTAAAAATAATTTTAGAAAGCAAGTATACTTTCAGTTCGGCCAATATTGACACTCTGTACAACCGCAGCAGGGAAGATATAATGCAGGCCATAGTACAGCGATGTAATACACTGACAGAAAACGATAACCTGGTAATTTTTTATGCTGGTCATGGTATTGGTGAAAAAGATAAATTTGGAGATGTGGATGGCTACTGGATACCGACTTCTGCCAGGAAGGATTTAAATGCCAGCTATATTTCTGCCGATGATATCAATAAGGCCATCAAACGAAGCAATGCAAAACACATTTTAATAATTGCCGATGCCTGCTTTAGTGGTGCTTTTACCCGTTCTCTTCCTGCAGATGCTTCTAAAGAAATAGCAAAGCAATATGCCGTATCGAGCCGTAAAGTAATGGCAAGCGGTAACCTTGAGCCTGTGCCGGACAACAGCAAGTTTTTGTTCTACCTGAAAAAATCATTGACAGAGAATAAAGAAAAATACATCACTGCTAAAGATTTATTCGATGGCTTTTATAAAGCTATCCTGAGCAATTCAGATAACCTGCCGCAATATGCAGCCATTAAAAATGTGGGAGACGAAGGCGGTGAATTTATTTTTATAAGGAAATAGAATCTACAGGCTCATCATTTCTTTAAACTTCACCGTTTGCCGGCGGCTAACTTCTATTTTTTCGCCACCTTTTAGTTCCAGCAGCAACCCACCGTTGAAGTAAGGTTCTATTTTATCTATCATCCGCAGGTTTACAATATGCTTGCGGTTGGCCCGGAAAAATGTTTTTTCATCTAATCTTTCTTCCAGTGCATTCAGCGATTTAAGTATAAGTGGTTTGTTAACCCCGAAGAACACTTTAGCATAATTGCCCACACTTTCAAACAAACGTATATCGCTCA
>JAJAZO010000443.1 GCA_026785745.1 Chitinophagaceae bacterium
GTCATATTTCTTGGCACACATACATACATTCCTCTTAAAGTATTAATCACCATACCCATCGGAGAGCCACTGTGCCAGATACCCTCCAGCCGGTGCCCTCTTGTACGAACAATCAACGGACAGCTTTGCTGACCAGCCGTTCTGTAATGAAGGGTGGCCGCATCATCACTCAGAGTTTGCAATCCATATAACAAGTAATCGAGGTATTGAATTTCTGCGATGGGCCTCAACCCCCGCATCGCAAGGCCAATACCCTGGCCCATGATGGTAAGTTCCCGTATGCCGGTATCAAAAATTCTTTCCTTACCATGCTTTTGCTGCAAACCGCTGAAGCCCTGATTTACATCGCCAATAAAACCCAGGTCTTCGCCAAAGGCCATTACTTTCGGATTATTGGTAAACAGTTCATCAAAAAAACGATTTAGTACTTCAAAGCCATTCAGCATGGGTGCATCAGCAACAAATACAGCGGGTACTTCCTCCACTCGTAATGCACTCCTTATTCCTTCATTATATAAATGAGTGTTGTAAAGTTTTTTATTTTCTTCCAGCAGGTCGTTGTAATAATCTTTTGCCCAATAGGCTGCATCTGAAGTACCGGCTATATCCAATGCCGCATTCAATGTTTTTAAAACGTCTCTTCGCAAAGGCTCCCTGCTCGCAGATAATTCGATAGCCATTTTTTGTAATGATGTGGCTTGTTCCGGCAATGCATTTGCCATTGTTTGAATCAACTCGGCCGTTCTTGCCACCTGCCGCTTTACGGGGATAATATATTTTTCCCAGGCCGCCGCCTTGCTATCCCTTACATGTTGTTTTGCTTTATCGGCTATCTCATCCAGTTCCTCTTCGGTTGCCAGCCCATTTTCAATAATCCACTCCTTCATCTTCTTTATTCCATCCCATTCTCTTTCCCACTCCAGCCGCTCCGGCGATTTATATCTTTCATGGCTGCCGGAAGTAGAATGTCCTTGCGGCTGTGTTATTTCTTCTACATGAAATAAAACAGGAGTATGTGTTTCTCTTGCCTGGCGGATACCTTCTTCAAACACTTCGCACATGCCTGCATAGTCCCATCCTTTTATTCTGTAAATATTAATACCATTACTATCATCCGTTTTTTGCATTCCACTCAGTGCCTCTGAAACAGAAGCCTTAATGGTCTGGTATTTTTTAGGTACTGAAATTCCATATCCATCATCCCAAACAAAAACGGCCAGTGGCACCTGTAGTACACCGGCAGCATTCATTGTTTCCCAAAAATGTCCTTCGCTGGTTGATGCATCACCAATAGTGGCAAAGCAAACTTCGTTGCCATTTTGTGAGAGCCCTTTAAATTTTTGCAAGATATCTACATTACGAAAAGCTTTGGAGGCATAAGCCAGCCCCAAAGCCCTGGGCATTTGCCCGGCAGTAGGTGCAATATCACTTGAGATATTTTTAAGCCCGGCAAGGTCTAACCACTCTCCATTTTCGTTTACCATTTTGGTAGCAAAATGGCAATTCATCTGGCGGCCGGCACTAAAGGCTTCAATATTCACATCCGGGTTGGCATATAATTGTGCAAAAACCTGCTCGGCAGTAGTAAGTCCTGCGGCAAACATAAAAGTCTGGTCACGGTAATAACCGCTGCGAAAATCTCCGGGCAGAAAAAATTTGGCCATCGCTACCTGTGCTACTTCTTTTCCATCTCCAAAAATGCCAAATTTGGCTTTGCCCCCGAGTACTTCTTTACGACCTAACAGGCTGGTTTCCCTGCTTATACAAGCCATGCTGAAATCAGTCAATACCGCCTCTCTGAATTTTTCAAAAGACAGCTTTTCCGCATCAGTCAATGTGGCCTGGATTGATTCCATGTAGCAAAAATAGGAAGATTGACTTCACCCCGGTCTTCATTTAAAAGGAGGGCTGAGATTGTTAGAAAAAAAATTATAAGTGGCTGCAACCCATCTATGTGATATGGCATCTTTTATCTACTTTTGAAATCTCGAAAGAAAGCTTTTATGAGGAAAATATCTCTTACTTTTTTAGCTTTTGCATTGTTTTTGGGCTTAAATGCCCAACAGCCGGTTCATTCGTCAAATGATGGCCATAATCATGGCTCTGCTCCTGCTGTTACAACGACCCCTGCTGATGATGTGCTAAATCTGAAAGAGGCTGAATATGATTTCTCTTCAATACAACAAGGTAAGCCGGTTTATCACATTTTTGAAATTGTGAATACTGGTAAAATTGCTCTGAAATTAGACGATGTGCATGCAAGTTGCGGATGTACTACACCAGAATGGAGCCGTGAACCTATTGCACCGGGAGCTACTGCTAAAATAAAAGTTGGCTATAATGCAGCTGCCGAAGGCTTTTTTGAAAAATCTATTACTATCACTTATAACTCAAACCAATCAAAGCAAATCAAGATCAAAGGCAATGTGTGGAAAGTTCCTGATGGATCTGCCCCTGCCAACGCATCTGTGGATTTCTTAAAAAAACAAACCTTTTAAAATTTGTAAAACATGAAAAAGATTTTTTTAGTTGCCTCCGCCTTTATGTTAAGCCTTGCAGTAATGGCCCAGCCAAAAGCTGATGATGTTGCGAAATTCAACATGGAAAAACATGATTTTGGGAAAATCGTGGTTGGAACTCCCGTTACTTATGCATTTGAAATCAAAAATATCAGTGACAAACCCCTCGTTGTAGAAAACAGTTGGGCAAGTTGCGGATGTACAACTCCTGAAAAAATCGTTGACCCGATTATGCCGGGTGCTACAGCAATGTTGAAAGTACAATACAATGCTGCAGCAGCAACACCGTTTACGAAAGATGTGTATGTACAGTTTACCGGTATTGCACAACCTAAGACAGTACAAATTACCGGTGAAGTACTTACTGCCGAAGCATATGAAGTATGGGTGAAAGAAAATAAAGACAAGGAAAAAAATAAAACAAGCAAGACAAAGCCAAATAATTAAATACAGCTTTTAACCGAATATAGAATCCTTTCCGTATAATGCGGGAAGGATTTTTGTTTTAAGTAACCATGAATCCCATCACCGGGGAAATATACAGCTGACATTAAAACAAAGCGGGGAAAAAATTCCCGATGCTGTAAAGTCGGGTTGGTGGGAATGGGGAAATTAAACAGAACTCTCCTCTCCGTATTACTATTAGTAATGCGGCGTTTATATTAAGTTTATATTTCTAGTAGACTATTTCTTCACATTTATTGCGGAGAAAAACAGATTGTCATATCCCCATCATTTTTTCAGGAACTCTGGCACGGATATTTATACTTTCTTTCCAAATTGCTTGCCATGACAAATCAAACCAGCTTTGTACAGCCAGAAGTACTACAAGAAAACAAGATGACCATTAACTCATTTCTGATTCAATCTTATGATGAAGCAAAGAAACAATTAGAAAATGGTGTTTCTTTTATAAAGGATGGTGTTTCTTTCTTTAAAGAAGAATTATCGGTTTTTTATCATGAAACCGGTTTGTGCCTCAACAAAATGGCACTTCCAGTCAATAACTTTATAAAAGACCTTACACAGATAGAGACAGAATTATTACAGGAAGTGAGTAAAGAGTCTCCGCATTACTTATTAATGAATGGGGAAATGATACCGGTAGAAACAGTACTATCA
>JAJAZO010000444.1 GCA_026785745.1 Chitinophagaceae bacterium
ACGTATAAGTCTGCGATGCCTGTGGTGATATAGACCCACCAATCGTAGTTGCAGCGGATTGCTGTACCACCGTCACATTTAATCCATCAGCAGAATAAGTGTATTGATTTTTTAAAGCCAGTGTTGGAGGCAAAATACTTGCTTTGAGATAATGCTCATCAGAAGTTATTTTTCCGGCGGCATCATAAATGTACACGGCGCTGTCCTTCACATTAGTTCCCATTACTGTAACAGCAAACACAGAGGAGGTATATCTCGAAAGTGTCGTATTATAATTGAAACGGGTGACTATACTATCAATTCCGTTTGCAGTGAGTGCCGATGCTACCTGTACCGTTTTTTGAATGATGCCTGAACTATTCCTGTATATTTTCAAATCATTATCAACGCTGGCAGTACCCGAAACACCGGTTGTATTCTCGCCTATCAGTTGTTTAGAAGCATTATATGTGTAGGAGATAAGGGTGGAATCGCTACCGGTTTTTGAACTGATCTTAACTAACAGCTTATCTGCAACTGCATTTCCACCAAGCCCCCAATCAATTTCTTTCTGGCAGGATGCCAGGAAGAATACCGATAAAATAAATAAAGCAATCCTTGTCTTTTTCATAAACGGTATTATAATTCCAATAAAGTTTTTACCGGGTCTTTACCAATCAGCAGTTGCTGAGGATTCTCCAGCAACTCTTTTACCCTTACTAAAAATCTAACCGACTCCCGGCCATCAACGATGCGATGGTCATAACTTAATGCCAGGTACATCATTGGTTTGATAACCACCTGGCCGTTTATCGCCATCGGCCTTTCCTGTATTTTGTGCATTCCTAAAATAGCACTCTGCGGAATGTTGATTAACGGTGTTCTCATCAGCCAGCCAAACACACCGCCATTGGTAATGGTAAATGTTCCGCCAGTCAAATCTTCTGTTGTCAATTTACTATCTCTGGCTTTACCTGCCAGTTCCACCACTTTTCTTTCTACATCAGCCATGCTCATACTTTCTACATTCCGCATTACCGGCACCGTTAATCCTCTTGGCGTACTCACTGCAATGCTGATGTCTGCATAATCATGATATATCAATTGGTCGCCATCAATATAAGCATTTACCGAAGGCCATTCTGCCAGTGCAACCGAACAGGCTTTTGCAAAAAAACTCATAAAGCCCAACCCGACACCATGTATCTCTTTGAATTTATCTTTGTACTTCGTTCTTATTTCCATGATGCTGCTCATATCCACCTCATTAAAAGTGGTAAGCATGGCTGTCGTATTCTTTGCTTCAACCAATCTTCTCGAAATTGTTTTCCGGAGGTTACTCATTTTCTCTGTACGAACATTGCGGCTATTGAGTTCTGTTCCAGCAAATGCCTTCTTACCCGGATTAGCCAATGCTGCCAGTACATCATCTATTAAAATCTTACCGGCGGTTCCTGTCGGAGTCACTGTTTTAGTGTCAACCTTTTTATCAGCAATAATGGCCGATGCTACGGGGCTTGCTTTTATGCCCCCATCTCCGCCAACCGGCGGAGTGTTTTCAAAACTCACTATTGTTGAAGTCACTTTGTCCTTCCGAACTTTTTCAGCAATCTTATCAACCCCAGGCTTTGCTGTCGCCTGTGGACTGTCGTCTGTGGACTGTTCTGGCTTTGCTGCTGACTCATCAATACTCGCCAGCAAATCTCCTATTTTAATGGTGTCGCCTTCTTTAATGGCACCAAGCTTTATAATACCGGCTTTCTCGGCATTCACTTCAAAAGTCGCCTTCTCACTTTCAAGTTCTGCAATCACTTCATCTCTTTCCACATAATCACCATCTTTCTTATTCCATTTCAGCAAGGTTACTTCGCTGATGGATTCGCCAACTGTTGGAACTTTTATATCTATCATAAAATCTTATTTCAGATTTAAATACTAAACGCTGTTTCAATAATCTCCGCTTGCTCCTGCAGGTGTACTTTATTATAGCCTGTAGCAGTAGAAGCAGATGGTTGCCTGCCGATCACCCCAAAATTCAGTTGCAACAAGTTCATTCGCAGGAAAGATGCTGCTCCCATGTTCAATGGTTCTTCCTGCACCCAAAACCAGGTGGCATTACTATATTTATTTTGCAATGCTTCCAGTTGCTTATAAGGCAACGGATAAATTTGTTCAAGCCTTATAATTGCAATATCAGTTCTACCCTCCTTCTGCTGCCGTTCGGCCATATCAAAATATATCTTACCACTACAGAATAAAACTTTTTTCACCATAGCAGCATCTGCTGAAGCATCGTCAATTACTTCTTTAAATCCGCCGGTAGTAAATTCTTCTATTCTTGAATAGCTGCCGGGATGGCGAAGATTAGCCTTTGGTGAAAAATCAACCAGCGGCTTTCTGAAAGGCCATGCTAATTGCCTTCTTAACGCATGAAAGAAATTAGCTGATGTAGTAATATTAGTAATCACCATATTTAATTCAGCACATAGCTGTAAGAAACGTTCCAGTCTTGCACTGCTATGCTCCGGCCCTTGCCCTTCGTAGCCATGTGGCAACAATAATGTAACGCCATTCATCCGGTTCCATTTTTGTTCACCGGCGGCAATAAATTGGTCAATCATTATTTGGGCACCGTTGGCAAAATCGCCAAACTGTGCTTCCCATAAAACAAGTGCATTGGGGCTGGCCATTGCATAGCCATATTCAAATCCAAGCACACCATACTCACTCAATAAAGAATTATATATCCGGAATATCCCTGTTGCATCAGGTATCCGGCTGAGCCTGTTGTAAGCCTGATCATTTTCTTCATTGCGCAATACGGCATGGCGATGGGAGAAAGTTCCCCGCTGTATATCCTGCCCACTCATTCTCACATTCTTTCCATCCAGTACCAGGCTTCCATACGCCAATAATTCACCGGTAGCCCAATCCACTTTTTCTTCGGTGTCGAACAGCTTCACTTTATCCTGCAATATCTTTTCTACTTTACGAAGTGGTTTAAAATTGTCCGGCCACGTCATCAACGCAGTAAATATTTTTTTGAAATTATCGGTGCTGATAGCTGTTACAGGTGAATAATCAAAATCAGTAGCCGTTGCCCTTCTTAATTTTTTCCATTCTACTTCCGGTGCCTGGTAATGATACGGCAATGGATGTTGTTTTACATCATCTAACCGTTCCTGCAGGTCGCCCCAGAATTTTTTCTCCATTTCCTTTGCCAACTCCTGTGCATCACTTTCCCCATTCTCCAATAAATATTTTACATACACTTCCCTCGGATTGGGATGCTTATCAATGAGTGCATATAAATGCGGCTGGGTAAACTTCGGGTCATCCCCTTCATTATGTCCATGCTTGCGATAACAAACCATGTCAATAAAAAAATCAGCATTAAATTCCTGGCGGTAACGGGTGGCTATCTCCACACATTTTACCACTGCTTCGGGATCATCACCGTTTACATGAAAAACCGGTGCCTGCACTGCAGCAGCCAGCGACGTACAATAGTCAGAACTTCTGGCATCATCAAAATCAGTAGTAAATCCAATCTGGTTATTAATTACAAAATGCAACGTACCCCCGGTATAAAATCCATCCAGGTTACACATCTGCAATACTTCATACACTATACCCTGTCCCGCCACCGATGCATCACCATGAATTAATATTGGCAGTATCTTATCAAAATCGCTTTTATACAACACATCTGCCTTGGCTCTTGCAAAACCCACTACCACCGGGTCCACCGCTTCCAGGTGTGATGGGTTAGGCATCAATTTTAAATGAATGGTTTTATCATTCATTGTTTGCACTTCACTACCATAGCCCATGTGATACTTCACATCACCGCTTCCCATTGTCTGGTCAGGCTTGGCAGTTCCTTCAAACTCACTGAAAATTTGTTCATAGGTTTTACCCATAATGTTGGCCAGCACATTCAATCTTCCCCGGTGGGCCATTCCTATCACTACTTCCTGCACATCATTATCAGCAGCAATATTGATAATGGCATCCAATGCAGCAATCGTTGTTTCGCCGCCTTCTAATGAAAATCTTTTTTGCCCTACATATTTTGTGTGAAGAAATTTTTCAAACATCACCCCCTGGTTCAACTTCTCCAGTATTCTTTTTTTCTTATCTAAAGAAAGTGGCTCCAGCATTTTCTTTTCCACTTCATTGGTCAGCCAGTCAATTTTTTTCTGGTCGCTGATATATTTAAATTCAATACCAATGTGCTTGGCATATGTTTTCTCCAGATGATTATAAATATTCCGTAAGGTAGTGGTGCCAAGCCCAATCAGATTACCGGCATGAAAGGTTGAATCTAAATCTGCTTCGGTAAACCCATAAAATTCCAGTTCAATATTTGCACCTCTGTCCTTTCTTGTGCGGATAGGATTTGTCTTTGCCAGCAGATGCCCTTTATTGCGATAGCCGAGTATCATCCGGTAGGCTCTTATTTCCCGCATCCACCCGGTATCTACCGGGTCCACTTCAACAGTAACAGGCTTATCTGCAATGGAGGCAACTAAAGGAGCAGCCGCAACAGTTTTTCCAGTACCATTAGCAACAACATTGCTCACCGCAAAATCAAAACCTTCAAAAAATTTTTTAAACTCCGGGTCAACACTATCAGGATTCTTCAAAAAATCCTGGTACATACTTTCAATAAAAGCCGGGTGCTGACTGGTGATATATTGGAAATCCTTCATAAAGAAATTGACAAGTAATTATAAGGAATTGGGGTTGGCAAATCTACACTATTTGAGCCAAAGGCTGATTACAGAGGGTGGATTTCAATTTTCGATGTATTTTTCACCGCAGAGAAAAGAAGGACGCTAAGTTTACGCTGAGATTCTCTGCGAAATCTCCTTACCTCATGTTCTCTGCGGTATAGTTGTATTGAAGCTTTAGCAAAAATCTGAAATGACCGGTTACAGATTTCACTCTTTCACAACAGCATTCTTTGTATTTTCGGACAAACCATCTGTATGAAATCATTCCTGTCAGGGTTTTTAGTTTTATCGGTATTGCTACAGCTAAGCCTTTCTGCAAAAGCCCAGCCCGACAGTCTCGACATTAAAATAGGCCAACTGATAATTTTTGGTTTTTACGGAACGCAGGTTAACAAAAATGATCTTGTATATAAAGCTGTAAAAGATGGTAAGGTCGGCAACATACTGCTCTATAGAAGAAATATTTCGGCAACGAATACCAGCAATCAACTCCGGAAACTCATTAACAATTTTCAATCCGCCGCCGCCATTCCATTATTTATCAGCATAGATCAGGAAGGCGGTTTGGTAAACCGTTTCGACAAAGTTGCGGGGTTTCCGGCCATGCCTTCTGCATTTTTTCTGGGCAATAAAAATGATATAGAAGCTACCCGGTTGTATAGTACGAATATTGCAGGCACTTTGTCACGGCTGGGTATCAATCTTAACTATGCACCAGTGCTGGATGTTTACAATCCTGCTTGCCCGGTGCTGGGAGCAAGAGAAAGATGCTTTGCTGCTAAACCAACTGATATTGCCAAACATGCAGAACAGGTAATACTGGCACATAATAAAGTGCAGGTACATACGATGGTTAAGCATTTTCCGGGTCATGGAAATTCGCTTAGCGATTCACATCTGGGAGTGGCCGATGTTACCAGAACATGGAAAAAAGAAGAATTAGAACCTTATCGGTTGCTAATCCAAAAAGGATTGGTAGGTGCAGTGATGACGGCCCATATTGTTAATGGCAAGCTGGATGAATCGAAGCGACCCGCCACCCTT
Organism: Chitinophagaceae bacterium; assembly: GCA_026785745.1. Taxonomy (GTDB): domain Bacteria; phylum Bacteroidota; class Bacteroidia; order Chitinophagales; family Chitinophagaceae; genus JJ008. Next base: position 5,763 of record JAJAZO010000444.1, read on the forward strand.
TCCAAGAAGATAATAACAGGTATTTTAAGAGATAGTCTTGGCTTTCAGGGAGCAGTTTTTTCGGATGATATGATGATGCAGGCTATCAGTAGTCAGTACGGTCTCGAAGAATCTATTCGGCTGGCCCTTGAAGCGGGGGTTGATGTGCTGATGTTCAGCAATAATATAAAAGGGGTGGGCAACTACTCCCC
>JAJAZO010000445.1 GCA_026785745.1 Chitinophagaceae bacterium
CCAGCCTGTTAATTATCGCCAGGGAATTGACAGCGACATGGTTGACCTTATTGCACAAATGGAAGCTGGAACAGTTGGCACACTGATGATACAGGGTGCTAATCCTGCTTATACATATCATGCTGCGGACAAATTTAAAGCAGCATTGAAAAAAGTGAAAGTGACTGTTTCATTCAATGAAAAGATGGATGAAACAACGGAACTGTGCGAATATATTATTCCCAATCACCATTACCTGGAAAGTTGGGGAGATGCAGAAGCGAAAACTGGTTTTGTAAGTTTCCTTCAGCCGACAATTTATCCGTTATTTAAAACCCGTCCTTTCCAAACTTCTTTATTAAGATGGGGAGGCAGCACACAGGACTACGAGACTTATTTCAAAGAATATTGGATTAAAACATTGGGTTCTGAAACAGCTTATAACGAAGCATTACAGAACGGCATAAAAGAAACTCCTGCTGCATCAGTTGGTGCTGGTTCTTATAACGGTAGTGCAGTAGCAGCAGCAACTACTTCTATTGAAGGATATACTAAAGCAAGTGGCAGCGAAGTAGTGCTTTATCAAAAAGTTTCTATTGGTACAGGTTCACAGGCAGGTAATCCCTGGTTGCAGGAAATGCCTGACCCCGTTTCAAAAGCAACATGGGATAACTATGCATTAATCTCCATGAAGAAAGCAGAAGAGCTGGGCATCAAGTTGAATACTGATTACGAATATTATCCTCAAAAACCTGTTATTACTTTCACCATTGGTAAGACGGAAATTGATTTGCCCATTCTTGTGCTTCCCGGTATGAACGCAGACACTATTGCTATAGCTGTTGGTTATGGAAGAAGCGAAGCAATGGGTGTAACGGCTGCAGGAATTGGTAAAAATGCATATCCTTTTGCAGTACATAACGGAACAACGGTTGACAATTATGTTACGGGAGTAAAAGTGGCTAATCAGGATAAGCCAAAGTATAAAATAGCACAAACGCAAATACATAATTCTTACGAAAACCGCAAAGAAGTAGTAAGAGAAACTACATTGGCTTCTTTCAAAAAAGCACCAAATGTAATTCCAGAATTTATCGAAGAGTTGAAAGATGCGTACTACAAAAAATCGAATGGCGACTTTGCCAACGCTACTTTATATCCGCAGCATGAGCAGCCGGGTATAAAATGGGGAATGAACATTGATATGAATGCCTGCTCAGGTTGCGGTGCCTGTGTGGTAGCTTGTAGTGCTGAGAACAATGTTTCAGTTGTTGGTAAAAGAGAAGTACTCCGTTACCACGATATGCACTGGCTGCGTATTGACCGCTATTTCATTACTGATGAAAAAAATCCGGATGAATTAAAAGGTGTTGTTTTTCAACCGATGCTTTGTCAGCATTGTGATAATGCGCCTTGCGAGAATGTTTGTCCGGTTGCCGCTACTAATCATAGCAGCGAAGGCCTTAACCAGATGTCTTATAACCGTTGTATCGGTACAAGATATTGCGCTAATAACTGTCCGTTTAAAGTTCGCCGCTTTAACTGGGCTGATTATACCGGTGCAGATAGCTTCCCTAACAACCGTGACCAGCAATTGGTAGGTAAGCTGGATAGTGTTATAGAACAAATGAACGACGACCTTACAAGAATGGTATTGAATCCTGATGTTACTGTTCGTTCAAGAGGCGTAATGGAAAAATGCAGCTTCTGTGTACAGAAATTGCAAGCCGCTAAATTAGATGCGAAGAAAGAAAACCGGATGCTTAAGGATGGTGATGCAAAAACAGCTTGTCAAACAGCTTGTGCTGCCGATGCCATTGTTTTTGGTAATGCGCATGATAAGGACAGCCAGATAGTAAAAGTTCGCAACGAAAACAAACAGCGTAGTTTCCATGTGCTGGAACAATTGCATGTGTTGCCCAACATTACTTACCTGGCCAAAGTGAGGAACTCAGATGAAATAGATGAGCATTGGGCTGGTGCACATGGCGAAGATCATAGTGATGAGGGGCATAAAGCTGACAGCACATTGCCATCAGCAGTAAAGCCGGAAGAAGCTAATCATTAAGAAGAACGACAGTAAAGAAAGTTTTGAATAAATAAATAAAAGTCCGATTCTGATTTAGACGGAGAAAGACTAAAAGTTAAACTAATATGTCATTACTCAGATACGAATCACAGGTAAGACCAGCACTGGTAGAAGGCGATAAAGATTATCACCAGATAACCGAAGATATTTGCCGCCCGGTGGAGGCCAGGCCGTCAAAGACTTGGTGGATATGCTTTATTATTTCTGTGCTGTTCCTTGCTTTTGGTATCCTCTCCGTAACTATGGAGGTAATATATGGTACCGGTCAGTGGAACCTGAATAAAACAATTGGTTGGGGTTGGGACATTACCAACTTCGTATGGTGGGTAGGTATTGGTCACGCCGGAACGTTGATTTCTGCTATCTTATTACTCTTCCGCCAGGGTTGGAGAACCGGGGTAAACCGTGCTGCTGAAGCGATGACGATTTTTGCGGTAATGTGTGCTGGTCAGTTCCCTATCTGGCACATGGGCCGTGTGTGGAATGCATTCTTCGTACTTCCTTATCCAAATACAAGAGGTCCGCTGTGGGTAAACTTTAACTCACCGCTTCTCTGGGACGTATTTGCGATATCCACTTACTTTATTGTTTCATTATTATTCTGGTACTCCGGTTTATTACCTGACTTAGCTACGTTGAGAGACAGAGCCAAAAAGAAATGGAGAAAAATGTTTTATGGTGTAGCTGCATTTGGCTGGACAGGAAGTACCAAACACTGGCAGCGTCATGAAGCACTTTCATTAGTGCTGGCCGGGTTAAGTACACCACTTGTATTGTCAGTACACACTATTGTATCCTTCGACTTCGCCACTTCCGTTGTTCCGGGTTGGCATACAACCATTTTCCCTCCTTACTTCGTTGCCGGTGCTATCTTCTCCGGCTTTGCGATGGTACAAACGCTGTTGGTGGTTACCAGAAAAGTATTAGGACTCCAGGAATACATCACTCTCGAACACATCGAAGTGATGAATAAAGTTATTGTACTCACCGGTTCTATTGTAGGTATTGCCTACCTCACAGAGCTATTCATGGCATGGTACTCTGCACAACCTTATGAAAATTTTGCATTCTTCGAAAACCGCTTAAACCTTAATAGCCCTTATGGATGGAGCTACTGGATTATGATGGGTTGTAACGTATTGTCACCCCAAATTTTCTGGTTCCGAAAAATGAGAAGAAACCTGGTACTTACTTTCTTCATGTCTATTTTGATAAACATTGGTATGTGGTTCGAACGTTTTGTAATCATCGTTACCTCTGTTTACCGTGACTATCTGCCAAGTGCATGGAGTACTTACTATACACCGACTATCTGGGAGGTTGGATTTTATCTGGGAACATTCGGGTTATTCTTCACCTGTTATTTCCTGTTCTCCAAGTTCTTCCCGGTAATTGCGATAGCAGAGATTAAACATATATTAAAGAGAAGCGGTGAAAATTATAAAGAGAAGATGGA
>JAJAZO010000446.1 GCA_026785745.1 Chitinophagaceae bacterium
AAACTGCCACTCAATAAAAAATATTGTTTCATTTGACTATATAATTAATCAAGCTGTTTAAAATTAATTTTAAACAGCTTGATTAATTATATAGTCAAATGAAACAATATTTTTTATTGAGTGGCAGTTTGACTATTACAATTAACAAAAAAAATATTTTAAAAATTCACATACTTCACCGTAATCTTTATATTCCTGTTCCTTCCTTTATCGTCCGTACAGGAAATTTTTACCGGTCCTTCTTCCGGCACAAAGAATTGTTTTTCCCCGGCATTACTGCTTTTGAAAAACTTATTGTTGATATACCAATACACTTTGCTTACATCATTCGCAGTTTTACAAATCAACTGTAAAGGTTCTGGGTCTTTTTTATTAATTAAATATTCTGTTCCATTTACCGGGGAAGTAATAGCAGGGGCAGCGCCTTTAAATATCAATTCACAATCAGGATTGTGTGGCGGTATTTTTTGATACACAATTCTGTTTTCTTCAAACCATGATTGCATATCAGGCTCAACAACTTTATACCATTTCTTTTTATAACCCGTTTCTGGCGCACAGTTTTTGCAATAAGAAATTTTTTCACTGGCATTTATCATTATTTCCTGCCAGTTGTTGCAAACTTTGGTAGAAGAAATCAGCGGAATGAAATAGTCTGTCACTAAACTGGTGCAATGTTCAGAAGGAGCCAAACCGGTTTCACTGCACACCTGCCTGATGTCACAATCTTTTGGTTGGGTAAACCATTCTTCATCGCTGTCGTAATCAATAGTATTGAAAATTTTAAACAGCAATGGCGTTGCAATATTAGCACCACTTAAATCGGCTGCGCCTACGCCGGAAAAATTACCTGCCCATATTCCAATCGTATAGTTTTTGTTATAGCCAATACTCCAGGCATCTTTCTTTCCATAACTGGTGCCGGTTTTCCAGGCAATCTTGGGCATACGTTCAGTAGCTGTCCAGTTTAAAGGAAAATCCGGCCTGTTTACTTTTGATAAAATTTCATTTATCATAAACGTAGCTGCCGGACTCACTACGGTCTTACCGTCCCGGTCTGACTGGCTGGTGCTGACATATACCGGTGCAATATATTTTCCTTCGTTCGCAAAAGATGAAAACAAACCAGTGAGTTCTTCCAATGTTGTACCGCATCCTCCCAATATCAATGACAAGCCAAGCTTTCGTCTATCCTTTTGTATTTGTTTAAAATTACAATTGGATAATTTCTGAATCATTTTTTCATTGCCCAGCATTTTTAATCCTTTCACCGCAGGGATATTTAAAGAATGTTCCAATGCAGTTTCAACGGTAACGTATCCATTGAATTTTTTATCATAATTCTCCGGTGCATAACCAGCATAATTTACTGATACGTCTGTCATTACAGTTTTAGGAGTGAGTAAACCTTCGTCAAAGCACATGGCATAAAGTAGTGGCTTCAATGTACTGCCGGGTTGACGTACGGCGTTAGCTCCGTTCACCTGTCCGCCATCTGTAGTATCATAAAAGTTGGAAGAGCCAACATAGGTAATTACTTTATGCGTTTTATTATCAATTATCACTACCGCTGCATTTTTAATATTTTTCAGTCGCTGTGTTCTTATATAATCTTCTACTAATTTTTCTGTTTTCAATTGAGTGTTTAAATCAATAGTAGTTTTGATAATATCACCACCCTGTTTTTTTAGCTTGTAAGAAAGATGCGGAATATAATGCGGCACCGTTTCCCTCGTTGCATTCAGTGGTTCAGCCAATGCATCTTCAATTTCCTTTTGGGTAAACACTTTATCATCTGCAAATTTATTTAGCCAGCGATTTCTTTCTTTTACGATCAGTTTATTATTTTTCCCCACTACTAAAGAGCCTGGGTTATTAGGAATGATACTCAATGCGGTTATCTCTGCCAGCGAAAGATGGTCGGGGTTCTTTTTGAAATACAACAGTGAAGCCGCTTTCACTCCTTCAATATTCCCGCCATAAGGAACGAGGTTCAGATATAGCTGCAGAATTTCCTTCTTACTATATTTCAGTTCAAGTTGAAAAGCCCGGAACATTTCCCGGATTTTGCTAAAGATGTTTCTTTTACCCGGCTCCAGTGCTTTGGCCACCTGCATGGTAATAGTGCTGGCACCGGATGTCCGCCGCATTTTAAACAGGTTATTAAACAATGCCCTTACAACTGCAAACGGATTAACTCCGGGGTGGGAATAAAAGTGTTTATCCTCTTTCGCAACGATGGTTTTTTGGAGCAGCGGTGAGATTTCATCCAGTTCCGTTTTCATCCGCCATTTCTGGTCTTTGGTAAGGTAAGAGTTTATTACCACCCCTTTATTGTCAGTGATAATAGTAGAGTAGTCAATCTTATCCCGAAGGGGAAATATCCAGTTTAGCAGGAAGAATAAAACAATCAACCCGAGAAAGCCAATAGCTAGGCGTTTAAAAAACCGGGTGACACGGTTCCAAACCGTGACACCCGGTTTGTTAAAAGTAGGGATGACAGGGTTCGAAACCGTGCCACCCCTAACCGTATTTTGTGACACCTTTAATCTGCTCATAAGAAATTCTTTAATTCATCATCATCAATAACTCTATACGAGTCCTCATAAAATGTTTTCATATTCAAATCTAAAAGTTGAATAGCCAGTTCTTTATTAGCTAATGTCCCATTTCTCAATCCGCAATAATCTTTGAATGAAGAATATTCCCAGTCTTCCATTTTGCTTACCATTTTCGCTACCAAAGGATTTTGATGAATATAATGGAAGCAGGTTCGGTCGTAAAGGTTGCTGCCTTTAGAAATAGGTTTTGCTTTGGTATTCTGCTGAAACAAAGAACCGGTACTATCATTCTGTTTATTAATAGCCTGGGTATAGGAGCTTAAAAGATTTCGGATTCCTTCAATTAATACATTTCTTTCGCTACCGGCAATTGTTCTTCTTTGTATAGTTCTGTTGTCCGCATTAACAAGGAAATGAAAGTGATTCGGCATCAGGCACCAGGCCAGTATATCGCAATGAGGCTGAATGTATTTCCTGACTTTTTTGAGGAAGAAAAGATAGTTTTCAGGTTTGAAGAATATTTGCTGTTTGTTGTTACCCCGGTTATAGATATGATACAACTCATTTTCAAAAAATTGCATGATTTACTGTTTGCGGTTGTGTAAAAGTAGGGAGTTGTTTCATCTTGTCAAGGTACGGGTACGGGTGACACGGTTCAAAACCGTGACACCCGTACCGGTGCTGCTTAACAAATATTTATCTTCTAAAATTTGCAACTCATATTCCATGTACTGTATCTTTCCTGTCAAATTCTTTTCTTCTTGTATGGACTCGTCTGACTTGTCCCGCCCCACCCGGGATATACCTCCTTAGCTTTATGAACTGTGTCACGGTTCATAACCGTGTCACAGCTCATAAAACCTAAATTTTTTCATCAAACAAACTTCTTTAACTTCTCATTCATAACCGACCATTTAACCTACACATCTATGCGTATTAAAGTTTACTTAGTTCCGCTGATTGCAGCAGGGGCTATTTTTTTGTCATCATGTAAAAAGAATGCCGTCACTCTTTCATTTACCAATGCTAAAGGCGAAGTGCCGCAGCTGGGTAACTTAATTTTCCGTTTCAGCAGTTCGCTGGCCAAAGATTCTATGCTTAACGCATGGGACTCGACGGATTATATTTCTTTCGAACCAAAAATTGCAGGCAGGTTCCGTTGGCAAAGCCCTGATGAACTGGTGTTCTCTCCATCGCAGCCGCTGAACCCTGCCACCACCTATAAAGCTAAAGTGAAAAGTGCTGTATTGAAATTCAGTAAATACAATTCCGTAAAGAACGGTGATAAAATTACATTCCACACACCTGACCTTACCTTAGACAATTCACAAATCATCTGGATTGGCGAAACAAGCACTTCTGCTGTGCCACAGGTAGATTTATTTTTCAATTACCGGATAAACCCGGAAAGTTTGAAAAGTAAACTGAACATTGAAGTAGAGGGCAAAAAAGCTGACTTCAACATCATAACTATTTCACCTGATAATAAAATATCAGTCCGTATCAATGGACTGAAAGCTGAAGACAAGGACATTGATGCAAGAGTCAGTATTGAAAAAGGATTAAAACCGGAAAAGGGAAATACTTCTACAGCCGATGCTATTGCTAGTTCACTAACTATTCCTTCGCCTTATGTGCTGACAATTCAAAATGTAGAATCAGAGCATGATGGCATGGAAGGAGTGATAAAAGTTACCACCAGCCAGCAACTGACGGGTGAAAGCCTGAAATCATTTTTAAAGTTTGACCCTGATCTTGCTTACACGGTTGAGGCGAACGATTATGGCTTTACTGTACGCAGTGATAAGTTTGATACTGAAAAAAGTTATGCATTGACTGTTGTGAAAGGTTTACGGGGAAAAATTGGTGGCGTAATGAAAGAAGATTATAACGGTGGTGTTGCTTTCGGAGAGCTGGAATCAGGTATCAGTTTTACCAATAGCAAAGCAGTTTACCTTTCTAAAAAGGGGGGCAAGAATATAGAAGTACAGATTACGAATGTGCCGAAAGTGAAATTGATTATCTCAAAGATTTATGAGAATAACTTATTGCTGGCGCAACGTTATGGCTATACTCCCCAGGAAAAAAGAAGTGGCCCCGATTATGCCAGCTACGATGGTGAATATGATGGAGACTATTCGGATGAATACGGTGGTGGCGATGCCATGTTGGGTGATGTTATTTATGAAAAAGAAATTGATACCCGTTCATTGCCAAAAAGTGGTGCTGGCAGAATATTGAATTTCTCGCAGTTTGAAGACAGGCTGCCTGATTTCAAAGGCGTTTATCATATCGTTATCCGTTCTGCGGAAGATTATTGGGTAAAAGACAGCCGTTATATTTCTTTGTCTGACCTGGGACTGATTGCCAAAGAAGGACAGGATAAAATTTATGTGTTTACCAACTCAATAAAATCTGCCAACCCGGTTAATGGAGTGAATGTATCTGTTTATTCAACCAACAACCAATTGATTGGTACGGGAGCTACTGATAAAGATGGTGTCGCAACTATTCCTTATAGCAAAAAAGATTTTAGTGGGTTTAAACCAGCGATGGTGATTGCAAAAACTGCTGATGATTTCAACTATCTGCCTTTTAATAATACAAGGGTAAATACATCAAGGTTTGATGTGGCTGGTAAAAGAAACAATCCTTCTGGGTTTGATGCATTTGTATATGCAGAAAGAGATGTGTATCGTCCGGGCGAAAAAATTAATTTCTCTGTTATCATTCGGGATGCTCAATGGAAAAATCCGGGAGATGTGCCATTAAAGATGAAATTCCTGATGCCAAATGGTAAAGAACTGAAATCATTCAGAAAAAGTTTGAATGAAGAAGGTTCGGTGGAAGGAAGTATGGATATTGCTACGGCTGCTATAACCGGTAGCTATACATTGGAAGTTTATACCTCTACTGATGTGTTGCTTGCTTCAAAGAATTTTTCCGTGGAGGAATTTGTGCCTGACCGTATCCGGGTAAATACAAAATTAGATAAGGAATATTTACGTTCTGGTGATGTGGCAAAACTCAATATCAATGCCATGAATTTTTTCGGCCCACCAGCGGCTAACCGTAAATATGAAACAGAGATTCAGGTGAAACAAAAGTTTTTTTCTTCCAAAAATTTTGAGGGATATGATTTCAGCCTGGCTAATCAGAATACTTTCTTCGATAAAGAAGTAAAGGAAGGGACAACGGACGCATCTGGTAATGCCAATATTGAGTACACAGTACCTGCTACTTATGCTAACATGGGTGCCTTTCAAACAAGTTTCTATACAACAGTATTTGATGAAACAGGAAGACCAGTAAGCCGAGCCACTACGGTTGATATTTTTACACAGGATGTTTTCTTCGGTATAAAACAGGATTGGTTCTATTATTATCCGTTGAATCAGCCGGTGAAGTTTAATCTGGTGGCCGTAAACAAGGACGGTAATGCCACCAGCTCAACCGCAAGGGTAGAAGTGATCAAGCATGAGTACAGAACTGTGTTGACCAAAAGCGGAAGTTATTTCCGTTACGAATCACAGAAAGAGGATAAGCTAATGATTGAACAGCAAATTTCTGTTGGTAATAATACCATTTACAGCTATGTGCCAAGAAGCCCTGGTGATTATGAAGTAAAAGTGTATCGTCCCGGTGCTAATAATTATGTGAGCCGCAGTTTTTACAGCTATGGAAGTTATGGAGGCAACAATAATTCTTTTGAAGTGAACAACGAAGGAAATATTGAAATTGAGATTGACAAGAAATCTTATGCATCCGGAGAAAGTGTCAAAGCTTTATTCAAAACTCCGTTCAGTGGTAAAATGCTGATAACATTGGAAACTGACCATGTTGTTTCTCATCAGTATGTTGATGTGAGTAACAGGACCGCCAGCGTTGTTTTAAAATTGAATGCTGACCATGTGCCGAATGTTTATATCACGGCTACATTAATTAAACCGCATGAAGTATCAGACATTCCGTTAACTGTCGCACATGGATTTAAGAATGTAACAGTGGAAGACAAAAACAGGAAAATCACTACGGAAGTGGTTGCACAGAAAACAGTACGTTCTAAAACACACCAGAAAGTAACGGTAAAAGCTGCCCCCGGTAGTTTTGTTACGCTATCTGCTGTTGATAACGGGGTATTGCAGGTAAGTGATTTTAAAACACCAAATCCGTATGATTATTTCTATCAGAAGAAAGCCTTACAGGTTTCTGCATTCGATTTATATCCTTTATTATTTGCAGAAGTAAGAGCTAAACTCAGCAGCACCGGTGGTGATGGGATGATGGATATGGAAAAAAGGTCGAACCCGATGCCAGCTAAAAGAATAAAAGTAGTTAGCTATTGGGGTGGTATTAAAAAAGCTAATGGAAGTGGCGTCGCTGAATTTGAATTTGATATTCCGCAGTTCAGCGGAGAATTAAGATTGATGGCTGTTGCTTATAAAGGACAAAGCTTTGGTGCAGCCGATAATACGATGACTGTTGCTGACCCGATTGTTGTAAGTACAGCTCTGCCAAGATTTTTAAGTCCTGGTGATACGGTAAATGTGCCGGTAACATTGACTAATACAACTGATAAAGCAGCGAATGTAAACGCCACAAAAGGAGTAGAAGGCCCGATGAAAGTAGTAGGCGGAAATAATCAATCGGTAAGCCTTGCTGCAAAAGGTGAAGGTCGGGCTACTTTTAAAATAGTAGCTGACCCAACTATCAATGTTGGTAAAGTAACCGTGACA
>JAJAZO010000447.1 GCA_026785745.1 Chitinophagaceae bacterium
ATAAGCTAATTTTACAGCATGGCACTAACTAAAACGCAAAACAGTAAAGCCGCATTCGGTAAACGGTTGACGGCGGCGAGGGAAGCAAAAAAATTAACCAAACAAAAGCTGGGGGAAGTCGTGAGTGTACATCATTCACAGATTGGAAGATATGAAAAAGGGGAAGCAAGCCCTGCTGCGGAAGTACTTAAAAAAATGGCTAATGCTTTGGATGTCTCTACTGATTATTTAATGAACGGGACTACTGCTGACCTGGCTGCTGAGAACATCCAGGATAAAACTCTCATCAACCAGTTTAACCGCATTACTGAACTTTCCTCAGAAAATAAAACCGTGGTCTCTAAACTCATTGATGCTTTTCTCTTTCAGCAGGAGATGAAGCAAAAACTAACTAACTGAACGGGTGGGTAAATTTATTTTTTGACTGATTGGTCAACTCCTCATCATTTTAAAATAGGTACTATAACACAAAGCCCGGCTGCGCCGGGCTTCTCTTTTAGCTTTTTTGTTTGCAGTCCATCGTTGCAAACGATGCACAACTATTCAACCTTTCTTTTATTTATTTAGCAGACTACAAAGAACAGAGACACACCTCGGCAAGAAGGAATATCCTTTTTCTATTTATTGAACACTACCGACAACCGAGAACTGCGACGAAGAAAGAAATCATTTCCAAGTATAAGGATTGAAGCCATGACCAATTTTATAAAAGGGTATTTCCTTGCCTGTACTCAGATCAATTAGAATTTCTTCAGTAAGTCCTGAACTATAATAAGCAATATAAATATGATTCCCATCAGGTGTCCAGTGAATATTAGTAACCCTATCTTCAGACTTGACTTTATATATTTCCTTAGCGGTATGATCTTTTAAAGACATGACATATATAGACTGATTTTTCAAATAAGCAATGTAATGATCAGTAGGACAGCTAATACCAAGATGTGCATCAGGTATCAACAATGTTTTCTGATCACTTAGAATATCATAAAGATATACGCCTAATTTCACTTCTTTAATTGAGTTTATTTTTGAGCCTTCTAATGTTATATTTTTTTCGCCTGATATTGTATATATAAACTGATTTTGATCGTAGAGCCAAGGCGATTCATTCAGTCCAAGCGTTAATGAGGTACCAATATTTTCAACTTTCTTTATTACTTCTCCATTTTCAAAATCAAGAATAACAATCGACTGTTCCCCATTTAACCCCGCAAGAAGATTTTGGTTAATATCACCTTTTTTTTGTACAGTAAATAATAAATGTTTGTCGTTCCTTGATAAAATTGAATACCCCGCTATTTCTCCTTTCTGTGATTCATATAACCTTCTTACAATATTTCCATTAAGATTGAAACACACAACGTTACCCTGAGTAATTCCCGTAGTATCATTCTTAATATATTCGACACCGATAAAAATATCGTTTTTATTTATCCATTGAAATCCGCTATATTCTATATGTTCATCATCCCTAATTTTGAAATTAGAAGTGTAAATATTTGAGTTATCAAAAATAAAAAGGCTATCCTCTACATTAACTGCTATTTTCCCAGGCAATGGTATGATAATTTTTGTCCTACTCATAAAACAAGAATATAAAGTAAAACTGATTATCACTAATAAAAATATAGCAATCCCATTTATTTTTTTCATTTAATAAAATTAATAATTACTCCTTAATTATACTTCATTGAGATAATTTCCCCCAATTTTTCGGGCCGCCATTATTGCTTTTACTACCCGGATTTATTTTAGGTGTTTGAGAGTTATTAGGTTTTGGGCCGGATCCATTAACTTCCCAACGATGTGTATAAGGACCACTAATTGATTTCTTCGGTAGAGGTCCGTTGATATTAGTATCTGCTCCACCTAAGCTTAAGCCATATTGCACATAATGTTTACAATTGTTGTTACCCCAGTTGTAATCCCATTTTTTTCCTACTTGACTTTCAAAAAAATCTTTTGCGGCCTTTGGTTTCGGAACTTCAACCGGAGCCAAATTCAAACTTCCCCTATTTCCTCTAAAATTCCAGAATCTATTAAAATCATTTATATTATACATATCATATTTATACCCCTGAGATTTAGGCCCTCCTTCAACCCATGATCTTTCTCCTCGTTTAGTTCCGTAATTCGGATGATTGGTTTCATAAATTGTATTTGTATTCGGATTATATACTAATGAATGTCCCAATCCCCCTTCTTCATATATATAATACCAAGTTTGAGTCTCTTGATTTTGTTCCTCGTTATTATCTACATCATTTCCATTAATGCCGAAATCCGTAATATTCGGTCCATTTGCATCTCCTACCTGACCTGATGTAAAATTGTTATTAATACTATTACCAGCCAGTTGTTGTTTTACAATACTCTGTTGAGATGATGTATTAACAATATTAGCTGCAAGATTGGTAAGTGCTATTATCGGGCTTGCTACTTTTGCAATAGCTGATATACCATTAAAGATTGCGCCAGCACCTCCGGCTGCACTTGCAGCCTTGCCAACATACCCCGTCATTCCTCCTACAGAAGGGCAGCCTTCTAAACCATCCACATCAATATTCGTTATTGGATCGCAGCTTGCATATTGATACGGTGTTAAAAATGGATAGCTATCAGTAAGTGGGTCTAACTGCGGGAACCTACCAATCTGCGGGTCATAATTTCTAAATCCATAATCCAGCCAGCCCAGGTCAGCATCTTCATCCAGCAACTCCTTGCCATTGTACAGATAGTTGTTCTTTAATTTACCTTCATAACTATCCCCGAGCTTCTTACTACTCAGCGTCGCAATCTTTAACCCATACGCATAGTAATGATTCTCTTCTGCAATATTTCCCTGCACAATACCCGCCTGAAAGTTATCAAAATATACATC
>JAJAZO010000448.1 GCA_026785745.1 Chitinophagaceae bacterium
CAACAATGAACTTTATAATCAGATTGTTGACATTTGGAGTCGTGTGGATACAATAATTACAGAATCATTAATCCATGAGCTGGCTAATGACAGGCAGGGATTCAATTCTGTTTTTATGATGCTTGACTCCGGTGCGAGGGGTTCTAAACAACAGATCAAACAGTTGGCTGGTATCAGAGGATTGATGGCTAAGCCAAGAAAATCTGGTTCTACTGGTTCAGAGATCATTGAAAATCCAATTCTTTCCAACTTTAAAGGCGGATTGAATGTATTGGATTACTTCATCTCTACCCACGGTGCCCGTAAAGGTCTGGCCGATACAGCTCTTAAAACAGCTGATGCCGGTTACCTTACCCGTCGTTTGGTTGACGTATCACAGGATATGGTAATTACAGAAGAAGATTGCGGAACCCTTCGTGGTATTGCAACATCTGCTTTAAAAGATAATGAAGATGTTATTGAACCATTGAGCGACAGGATTGCCGGCCGTACCTCACTGCATGATGTTTATGAACCGATAAGCGAACAACTAATTGTTGCGGGAGGTGACGAGATTACTGTTGATGTATCAAGAAAAATTGAGGAGGCCGGTATTGAAATTGTTGAGATACGTTCAGTACTTACCTGTGAAAGCAAACGTGGTGTTTGTGTGAAGTGCTATGGTAAAAACCTTGCCTCTGGTAATATTGCACAGAGAGGTGATGCAGTAGGTATTATTGCAGCACAATCTATTGGTGAGCCGGGTACACAGCTTACACTCCGTACCTTCCACGTAGGTGGTGTGGCTGGTTCTGCTTCTGTAGAATCAACCTTAGCTGCCAAATTTGATGGTACTATACAGTTTGATGGGTTACGTACTGTTGTTATTGAAAATAAAGATGGTCTTAAATCACAGATTGTAATCGGACGTACTGGTGAGGTTCGTATCATTGATACTAAGAATGATCGTCTGTTGATTACCAATAACATTCCTTATGGAGCCACTTTGAATGTAAAAGATGGCCAGAAAGTAAATAAAGGAGATGTAGTCTGCACATGGGATCCGTTCAACAACGTAATCATGGCAGAAATAAATGGTAATGTGAAGTTTGAAAATGTAATTGATGGTGTTACTTACCGTGAAGAAGCTGACGAACAAACAGGTCACCGTGAGAAAGTGGTAATTGAAACAAGAGATAAAACCAAGATACCTTCCATTCTTGTAGAAGGGAAAGAGAAGAAATCATATAACCTGCCGACCGGAAGCCATATCATTATGGAAGAAGGGGAAGAAGTAAAAGCCGGACAGGTGATAGTGAAGATTCCAAGGGTATTAGGTAAACTAAGAGATATTACCGGAGGTCTTCCTCGTGTAACAGAATTGTTTGAAGCAAGAAATCCAAGCAACCCTGCGGTAGTTTCTGAAATTGATGGGGTGGTTTCTATGGGTGCTATTAAAAGAGGTAACCGTGAAATCATCATCGAAGCAAAAGATGGTGTGCAGAAAAAATATCTTGTTCCATTGACTAGACAAATTCTTGCACAAGATGGCGACTTTGTAAAAGCTGGTGTTCCATTAAGTGATGGCCAGATTGCACCTTTCGATATTCTTTCAATTAAAGGTCCGTTTGCCGTACAGGAATATGTGGTGAATGAGATACAGGAAGTTTATCGTTTACAGGGTGTGAAGATCAATGACAAACACATTGAGTGTATCGTTCGTCAAATGATGCGTAAGGTGAACATTGTTGACCCTGGAGATACAAGATTCCTGGAAGATGATTTAACTGATAAGTTTGAGTTTGTAGAGGAGAACGATTATATCTACGATAAGAAAGTGGTAACAGAGATAGGTGATAGCGGGAAACTCCGTGCAGGACAAATTGTATCACTGCGTGAAGTAAGAGAAGAGAATTCAATACTTCATCGTAATGACAAGAAGCCTGTTGAATACCGTGACGCAAAACCTGCTACTTCCTCACCAACGCTGCTTGGTATTACCAAAGCTTCAATAGGTGTGCCAAGCTGGATTTCAGCTGCTTCATTCCAGGAAACTACGAAAGTGTTGTCTTCTGCTGCTATCAATGGTAAAACAGATGATATGTTGGGATTGAAAGAGAATGTCATCACCTGTCACCCGATACCTGCAGGAACCGGACTGAGGGAATTTGAGAGTATGATTGTGGGTAGCAAAGAAGAGTATGAACTGCTGCAAAGCACCCGTGAGGCAATGGCTTTTGATGAAGAAGAATAGATAAACTGGCAACAGGCAATTGACAACAAGTAAATATCAATACCAGGAGCAGGGTGTAAACTTTGCTCCTTTTTGTTTACCAATTGCTCATTGTCAATTGTATATTTTCTCTTTGCTGTTAAGGGTTTCCTAAAGTAAATCGAATCCTTATATTTACACCCTCGTTCAGGGTTAATTTTGCTAAAATAGATTGAATGAAAAATGGATTACTTATCTGGAATGTTATACTGACCCTGGTTACAGGATTTTTACTGGTGATGCACTTTGGTTCTAAAAAGGAAAATGGATCCGGAGGAAAGAAAATAACCGGGGATAGTTCGGCTATGAATAAACAGTTCCGAATTGCTTACTTTGAGATGGATTCTGTGGCGGCCAACTTCGATATGGTAAAAGGACTAAAAACAGAGTTGATCAATAAGGAAGATGGTATAAATGCAGAGATGTCAAACCGTGCTAAAGCCATTCAGCAGAAGTATAATTATTATCAGAACCTTGCACAGGCGGGCAATTTATCAGAAACCCAGTCAGATGCTGCCAGCAAGGAAATGAAAAGTATGGATGATGAAATGAAGAACCGCAAACAGCAGCTTGACCAGGATTATAATAATTATATGATGACGAAGCAGAATGAGATTAAAACAAAAATAGAGGACTTCTTAAAAGAGTATAATACTACTAAGGATTACTCTTATATTGTTTCTTATGAGCAAGGATTGTTTTATTTCAAGGATACGACTTATAATATTACGGCTGATGTTGTGAAAGGGCTGAATGAAAAATACAAGCCTGTAAAAAAGAACTGATAACTTTTAATATCATAAAACGTCCTTCCGAAACCGGAAGGACGTTTTGCTTTACGATGAAGGTGGTTCAAAAAATAATGTCTTATTTTGTGGGTATGGAAGATTTTAAAAAATTGTTTGATTCCTTTTCTTCCCTGAAAGTGGGTGTGATTGGTGATGTGATGCTTGATACTTATATGTGGGGAAAGGTTGATCGTATTTCTCCGGAAGCTCCGGTGCCTGTAGTTACATTACAAAAAAAGGAATATCGGATAGGAGGGGCAGGGAATGTTGCGTTGAACTGCAAATCATTAGGCGCACAGGTATCGGTTTTATCGGTTACCGGTGATGATACGGAAGGTTTGTTGCTTGAACAACTATTTGATGGCAGCAACATAGATTCAACATACCTTATAAAAAGCAACGACAGAATTACTACCAGTAAAACAAGGGTAATTAGCCGTAATCAACACATGATGAGGCTCGATGCAGAGATAACAGATGACTTGAATATCCGGGACGAAAAAATATTGCTGGAAAAAATTGAGACTTACATTTCAACCGTTGATCCGAATATTATCATTTTTGAGGATTATAATAAGGGAGTACTAACAGAAAAAGTGATTAATACAGTAACGGATTTATGTCGCCAGGCTGGTATTCTTACAGCAATTGACCCTAAGCGAAAGAATTTTTTTTCTTACAAGCAAGTAAATATTTTTAAACCCAATCTAAAAGAGGTAAAGGAAGGGTTGAATCTTTTAGTTGATGAAATCACTCTCCCGGGATTACAAAAAATTCATGCGGAGCTGAAAAATATCCTTCAGCATCAAATTTCTTTTATTACTCTCTCTGAGAAGGGTGTGTTTTATCAGCAGAACGTTCAGGCAGGACTTATTCAATCCCATCTGCGTAATATCGCTGATGTATCTGGTGCCGGTGATACAGTAATTGCAGTTGCATCAATGGTGTATGCCGTAACTAAGAATCCTCACCTGATGGCTGAAGTGGCTAATATAGCCGGTGGATTAGTTTGTGAAGAAGTAGGCACGGTGGCTATTTCCAAGGAGAGATTATTACATGAGTGTGAGTTATTGCTGTCCTGAATCCTTCTCCGCTTCTCTCATTCGTTTATTTATGAGGGCTTCATAATTTATAAATAACTCAAAGAAAATTTTTATTGCCGCAAATACCAGGATAAAAATTTTCCCGGCTCCAAAACTTAGAAACATGCTACCCACAATTACAGTAAACTGTTGAATAAAAATGCGTCCATACGGCTGGAACATTAACATCATCAGCGAGGTGCTCCGGTACTCACCGGATAGAACGAACTCAATAATCATTTTATAACAGTAACAGAACACAAATATTCCCAGTACTATTAATGAATCAGTATGCAGTAATTGCGGCCATTTATAAAAAAAATTCAAAGCATTTATACCCCTTCCCTTGCCGATGCCCGACACTTCAAAGAAGATGCTCATTTGCACTACTACAAAAAATCCATAATGCACCAGGAAGAAAAGCATAAAAACCAGGCCGGATTGCCGGGTAGTTTTTCCATTAGTATGCCAGTTGTCTGTTTTTTTAACTAACGTAACAATGGCCATTTTAACCAGGTTAAAAATGCCAATGATGATTGATTCAAGACAATATACAAGGAACATTTCTTTTGGATCCCACTTCCATGCCCACACACCTATTACTGGTAGCAGATTGGCAGCGATCAAAAAATAATCTGAAAGGGTTAATTCTTTTTTAAACATGGGTTGAAAATCTTGTAGCTTATTCGTTGCCAAAATAACTAATTTCGGCAGCAATAACATACCCACCGGCACTTATGTCAAAATATACAATAGTTATTCATGGCGGCGCAGGCACTATTCTGAAACAGGATTTGACTGACGAAAAAGAATTAGCATATAAAACAGCCCTGGAAGTTGCATTGAATTCAGGTTATGCGTTGCTGGAAAAAGGTGGTTCAGCAGTAGAAGCTGTATTGACTGCTACGATGTCACTGGAAAATAATATCCTCTTTAACGCAGGTAAGGGTTCAGTATTTGCTAAAGATGGCAGCCAGGAAATGGATGCTTCTATTATGGAAGGAAAACATTTAATGGCTGGTGCAGTATGTGCTGTGAGAAATATCCGTAATCCGGTGGAACTGGCTTATACGATTATGACCCAAAGCCAGCATGTAATGATGACGGGACAAGGTGCTTACGATTTTGCAAAGCTATATGGTATAAATACTGAACCGGATGAATATTTTTATTCGGAATTCAGGCATACTCAATGGAAACAAATGCAGGATTCAGAAGAAACAGCATTGGACCATAATGTATTGATAAAGGATTCCGCCTCCGTCAAGACAACGGCGGATAATAAAAAATTTGGAACTGTTGGTGCGGCTGCATTGGACATTCATGGAAATATTGCTGCTGCTACCAGTACAGGTGGCATGACAAACAAACAGTTTGGAAGAGTGGGAGATAGTCCAATCATTGGTGCAGGTACTTATGCCAATAATAAAACCTGTGCTATCAGTTGCACCGGGCATGGAGAACCATTTATCCGGGCAGTAACGGCTTATGATGTAAGTTGTTTGATGGAATACAAAGGGCTTTCTTTAGAAGAAGCTATGCGTATAGTAGTACATGATAAGCTGATGAAGATAAATGGCGAAGGAGGAATGATTGGAGTGGATGCTAAAGGGAATGCAGCAATGATATTTAATAGTGATGGAATGTACCGTGCAATAAGAAGCAGTGCCGGCCAAAATGAAACAGCTATTTATAAATAACAGCAGCTATTTAATCTGGAAAGTATCTCCGCTGGTATAAAGGCTGAACCGCATCTCATTAATTTTTATCAATTCTTTCTTTACTAATAGATTTTTGGGGTCAGACAAAACAACCACCTGGCTTTCACCCACCACTGTTATTTTTTTGCCCTGCACAATAATAGCTGTGGCTTCATCAATACCAATACAGGTATAGGATGGGTACTTTGCCAGCACTGAAATTAAACGGTTATAACGGCTTCTTACAACGAAATGCTGATCAATAACCACCGTTTCCAGCAGGCCAAGACCTTCTTTCAGTTCAACATTATTAGTATGTATCATTTTAAAAGTAGCACTTGAAGAGTCGGCGGATAATTGGTTACCCGTTATCATTTGTTTACTCATTACTGCCGCACCGGCACTTGTTCCGGCAACAGTAGCCCCATTTTTATAAGCATAGTGTATAGCATCAACGACAGGAGTATTTAACACTACACCCATAAAACGGGATTGATCACCTCCGGTAATGAAAATAAGTTTTGCATGTTTAAGTGAATCGAGCCATTTACTATCTTTTACAGTAGCTTTTGTAAAATTCAGATTGGCAATAATATTCTGGGTGGCTGGCTTCAGATCTTCTTTAATATAGTAATAGGAGCTGTCTGGCTCTGCACTTGACATTGGCAGGATAACGATATAATCTTTTTTGCCCAGGTTTGCAGTTGAAATAAGTGACTGAACCAGTGCCGGTGGTCTGTCTCCCCCACCAATAATAAATAAATTGCCCTTTGGTGCAGGTAGTTTTGGCTGACAAAAACTGGTCAGATAAACTAACATTGATAAAGGGAACGTTAGAAAGTATTTTATTTTCATAAAATGAAAATATGAAAATCAATCCGATTTTAATGCTTTACTTATCCTGCAAATAACTGCATAAGGGTATCTCTAAAAACTAATCCCTCCAAGAGTTCTCCCCTCAAAAGAGTTTCTTTTGGTTAACTCTTGGAGAGTTTTTAGAGATGCCCATAATTTAGCCCCGTTTCTTATTTTTACATTTCATGAACAAGTATGCTATAATCGTTGCCGGAGGAACAGGAACAAGAATGGGAGCCGCATTACCAAAGCAGTTCCTATTGCTGAAAGGCAGGCCAGTACTGTATTATACACTGAAAATTTTTTTAGAGTCTTATGATGATTTGCAAATAATTCTCGTACTCCCCATTGAATATACCAATATGGGGCAGGAGATCATTGATGCTTATTTTGAAAAAAGCAGGATAAGAATTGCTGCTGGAGGTGATACCC
>JAJAZO010000449.1 GCA_026785745.1 Chitinophagaceae bacterium
CAATTGCAATACCCGGCCTTGGAAAGTTTGCTGCAGCATAAAACACAGTATGCTTATAATATCTTCAGGGATATTATTAATGCCGAACCACCAGTGTTGACAGCAAGCACCAGTAGTTACGCCGATTACAGGAACACAAACCCACTTCTGTCTTACAGTTCGGGTTATGGTTATGATGATGGGAAATTCCTTGATGAATTATCTGACACGTTAAAACTCACTAAAACGATACTCCAGGATCTGTTGCCTTTACTGAACCTGCAGGATTATAAAAGCAGTATTATGAAACTGCTGGGCGAAATGGTGGACAGTAACCTGGTGAAGCCAAAAGACTATGATATGTATTTCAGCAAATTCATGATTGAGGCAAAACAAGAATTAAAAAAGCAATCAATCGCTGAAAAGAAAAAAGCGATTGAAAAAGCCGAAGAAGATAAGGAAGAAAAGAAAACTACCTCTTCCTATTATGATGATGAGGATAAAGATGCAGGTAATGATGACCTTAGCCTATATGCTACATTATTACTGCCTTATTGGGAAACAAATGCTACTGTTCAGCCACTGATTCAGCAAATGCTGCGATCAAATGATAAGCAACTTAAATACAGTACGCTATTGCTGATGCTTAAAAATAATAAACCATATCCTGATTCATTGTTGCGGTATTTTGGTGGCCTCGAAGATTACCGCTACGAATTATACAAAGACCTGAAAGAAATAAAGAAACTGGACAAATTCCCTTCTGTATACAACAACCATCTTGACCTGGGCAAAAGCTCTTTGCTCGATAAAAAATCGTATGGCAAGCCTGATTCAGTTATTTATGTTGACAGGCTAAAGACCGAATACAAAGGGAAAAAAGGGTTTATTTATTTCTATAAATACAAAGCAAAAAAGGACGACCTGACCTGGAAACTGGCCACTGTGGGGCTGGTGCCAGAAGAACCGAAACTATTTGAGTTTGAGGGCAACAGCAGTGTAAGTCTGGCGGGATCTGGTTCGCCGTTGATTCCTGGATATGTGTATAACCAGTATTCATTCACCAGCTTTACGGAAACGAAATTTAAAGAGGATACACCTGTGGCCGACCAGTTAAAAAAGATGTTGAAAAAAATGCTTTACTCCCGTAGGAAGAGTGCAAAGAATTTTTATGAAGAAGATAATGACAAGACAGTGACTTCGGAATATATTGATTAGGCAATAATCCCCTGCCTATCGCACAGGCAGGCCTTTAGGAATTGAGGCAATCAATTTCTTAGTATAATCCGATTGGGGAGTAAAATAAATAGCATCGGCATTGCCACTTTCTTCAATCTTTCCCATGTTCATCACAAGGATGCGGTCGCTGATGTAACGAACAACAGAAAGATCATGTGAGATAAAAATGACCGTGAAGCCGAATTCTTTTTTTAAATCATTGATTAAGTTCAATACTTGTGCCTGCACACTTACATCCAATGCAGAGACAGATTCATCACAAACAATAAAAGAAGGGTTAAGGGCTAAAGCCCTCGCAATAACAATACGTTGTCGTTGTCCGCCGCTGAACTCATGCGGATAGCGGTTAAAATGTTCTGCTTTCAGGTTTACTTTTTCCAGGAGTTCTGTTACTTTATCTTTTCGTTGTTTATCGGTAGGTAAAATGCCATGCACTTTCATCGGTTCAGCTATGGCAGCACCAATTGTTATTCTTGGGTTTAGCGACGAGTAAGGATCCTGGAAAACAATTTGTACTTCTTTTCTCAATGATCGTAACTCATTTCTTTTTTTAGCCGTAAGATCTACACCGTTGTAAATAATTTTTCCTGATGTAGGTTCAATCAATCGTAACAAGGCTCTTCCTAATGTTGTTTTTCCACAGCCGCTTTCCCCAACTAACCCTAATGTTTCTCCTTTATAAACTTCAAAACTTACAGCATCAACTGCTTTTGTGTATGAGCTGGCTTTGCCAAACAATGTTTTATTTACCGGAAACCACACAGAAAGATTTTGTGCAGAAAGAAGTATTTCAGAACCTTCAGGCTTTTTCACTTCAGTATTCAATATTGATTTTTCTATTTTTTCTCCTAGAAAATCTGAAACCACCGGTAATCTTTTGCCCCTTTCATGATTCACTGGTCTGCAGGCCAATAATGCTTTGGTATAAGGATGTTGAGGGTTTGTAAAAATTTCTTTAACCGTATTCTGTTCTACAATTTCTCCTTTGTACATTACAACGGCCCGGTCAGCAATTTCAGCCACCACACCCAGGTCATGTGTGATGAAGATGACACCCATATTTAACTGTTCTTGTAATTCTTTTATCAATTGCAGAATTGTTTTCTGTACCGTTACATCTAAAGCGGTGGTCGGTTCATCACAAATAAGTAATGCAGGTTCGCAACACATCGCCATGGCAATCATTACCCGTTGTTTTTGTCCGCCGCTGAGTTGATGGGGGTAGCGATCAAACACTGCAACGGGGGTGGGTAGTTTTACTTTTTCAAACCAACTGATGGTTTGTTGTTTTGCTGCTGTCTTCGAAACCTTTTTATGCAGGAGAATGGCTTCCATCACCTGGTCGCCACAAGTAAGTACCGGGTTAAGTGATGTCATCGGTTCCTGGAAAATCATGGCTATTTTGTTGCCCCGGATATCCTGCATTTCATGCCGGCTTCTTTTTAATAAGTCAGATACATCTGTTCCATTTTCAGAAAATAGAATTGTTCCTGTTGTAAACTTTGCCGGAGGCGAAGGAAGCAATTGTAAAATGGAAAGGGAGGTAACAGATTTTCCCGAACCGGATTCGCCAACTAAGGCTACTACTTCTCCTTTGTTGACGGCCAGTGTTATATTTTTTAATGCGTTGACAGTGCCTGATTCAGCGATGAAATGGAGGGAGAGATTGTTTATTTGTAAAAGAGGGTTCATAGTTGTTTTCTAATGTCACCCCTTCGGGGTTATTAATTCATTGCTTGTAATGCTGTCTATATTAATTTCATCCCTTCGGGATTTTAAATGATTTGCCGCTTCTTTTTACATTGGATTATCGGTTATGGGTTAAGATGCCTTTTTATGTCCGTAACTACATGTTTTCCGAATTTGAAACAAAAAACTGATAGTCTTCCGGTTAATAAACCCGAAGGGTTGTTATTACTATAGGAAATTACGACTATTTGTTACAACAAAACCCCGAAGGGGTGACATAAACACTAATCATAAAATTCAAACAAATATTTTTCTTCGAATGAGATATTAAATTTCTTCAACAGCAACAGGTATTCCTGCCGAAATGTTCTTTTTTCATGGTGCTTCTTTTGATCTTTGATATAATCAATTACTTTCCCATAGTTCGATTCTGCATAAGAAAATACTCCATACCCTTCCTGCCAGGAAAATTTTTGCTTTAACCATCCTTTATCATTAATGAAATTAGTGGAGTTGTTTTTTATATCCCGTATCAGATCTGAGATTCGCATAGCAGGACGTAGCCCCACTAATACATGAATATGATCCGACATCCCGTTAACGGCAAGCGGCTTCTGGCCTTTTCCTTTAACAATACCTGCTATATACTTATAAAGATCTTCTTCAAAAGTCTTTTTAATTAGATTTTCCCTGCCTTGTAC
>JAJAZO010000450.1 GCA_026785745.1 Chitinophagaceae bacterium
AAAAAAATAATACAGTAAAGAACCAGTTGTCAAATATCGTTACTACTAATACTGTAAAACAAGAACCGGTTGTAGCTACAACGAATAAACCAACTAATGATCTTCCTGTTCCATTGAATAATCCAAACGTCGTTAAGAATGATGTAACCAATAAGGCTATTGCCAGCGACAATAGTTCTAAAGAAAACAAACAACCAAACTCATTAACAAATTCTGTTGTAACAACTCAGAACCCTTCTTCGTCAAACATAGTGTATGCATCAAACAACAATACTGATGCAGACTTTGACCAGCCTGATAGCAAGAAAAACAAAAACCGTGGTTTCTTCCGGAAGTTGACACGGACATTTGAAAAAAGAACTGATATTGACCCTACCGATGATAATAGATTATTGGTAGCAGGACTGGCCATCAAACTAAAATAACTCTTCAATACTTCGAAAAGCTCAGTATTCAGGGTGACAAAAATTAATTAACTTAAAATGAAGAATATGAAAAGGATTTTTACCCTGTGCATAGCATTATGCACCATCATTACCGGGTTTGCGCAAACAGATACCACCGGCACACAAAACAAACCACCTGCTGATGACACCATCCGCATTGGTGGAATGATCATCATCCGCAAAGCCGGCAGTAAAGACAAAGAGATAGTGCGGGATAAAGAATATAAAATGCGGAACCGCCGTAGCAATAAGCCTTCCAATCTTACTACTAACTGGTGGATATTGGACCTGGGCTTTTCAAACTATAATGACGAATCAAATTACGTTAATGCAGCTTTAACTGGTTTTGTAGCTCCCGGTATCAACGAAGATGATCTGCAATTGAAAGGAGGCAAGTCAAGAAACGTCAATATTTGGTTCTTTATGCAAAAACTGAATATTGTCAAGCATGTGGTGAACCTGAAATATGGCCTGGGGCTGGAGCTTAACAATTACAGCTTTGACAATACAAAATTAGCTTTTGCAAAAAACCCTACCATAATATCTGAAGGCACTACGGATTTCAAAAAAGTAAAACTGGCAGCCGACTATCTTACTGTACCTATTATGATCAATTTCAATTTTACTCCTAACCGTAAAAATGGGTTTGGCATCAGCGGTGGTATCAGTGCCGGCTATTTATATTCATCCCGGTACAAAAGCAAAACGGATGATGATGTAAGTAAAGTGAAGAGTAATTTTGATCTCGAAAGTTTTAAATTATCCTATATCGGTGAATTATCACTGGGCCCTGTACGTCTTTATGGAAGCTATGCCATGAAAAATATGTGGGAAAAGGGATTGGATATGACTCCGTATAACTTTGGATTCCGGTTTAGTAACTGGTAAAAATAATTTCGTTATTCTTAGAGAGCCGTGGATTTTACTCACGGCTTTTTTATTGATCCAACGCAATATTAATTTTGGATAACAAGTATCTTTTCTAAACATCCCGTTAAATCATGTCTGCTGGACAATATGCTTATCCACATTGGTAAAATAATATTTCATGGCACAACGTTTGAACAATTGGACAGCTACTTATTTTTGGCGTTAAACTACCCTGAAGATTTTGTGGGGGACAGTTACAAGTGGCGGTTATGAAAACTTAAATACCTGATGAAAAACATTATTATTCTTGCTACCGCTTTTTTAGGAAGCAGCCTGCTGGCTTCCGATGTTTCCGTTTACAAAAGAAGCAACGGCAAAAAAAGGTTTGACTGGAATGCCGCCGGACCCATAGGTAAAATTTCAATTACCATTGACAAGTCGGACTATGAGCTGCATGTGTATGATGATAAAGGCTGGTATGCCACCTACCCGGTAGTGTTTGGCAATAACACACTGGCCGATAAAAAATATGAAGGTGACAAAAACACCCCGGAAGGAGAGTTCCATATTACCACTAAAAGGGTGCATAATAAATGGTGCCGCTTTCTTGCTCTCGACTACCCCACGGCGGATGACCGGGAAAAATTTAACAAACGAAAAGAAAAAGGTGAGATACCTGCTAATGCCAGCATTGGTGGCAGCATCGGCATACACGGCGTTTGGCCGCATGAAGATTTTGTGGTTGACCGTTACAAAAACTGGACACTAGGCTGCATCTCTATGAAGAACGAGGATGTAAAAGAAATTTACGGATTCACTAATGCAGGAACGAAGGTAAAGATTAAGAAGTAGGCTTATTTAGTGTTCGCCATCAAAAATCTTTCTGTTTCGATTCTCCACTTTACCGGGTCGTTTTGTACTAATGACTCATGCCTGGCACGGTCGTACACTATTAGTTTCTTATTGGTTGATGTGATAGCATTAAAGACTTTATCCGTTTCATCTTGCCTTACATAATTATCCCCTGCTCCCCATTGCATGAGCACCGGGCAATTTACTTTTTTTGCATACGAGGCCGTTTGATGTTTGAAACCATTAAAACCTCTTTCTACCCCCATCCACCAGGTAACAAGAAAGCCAAATGGCTTTTCGGGCAGTCCCTGAAAACCTAAAGCCCTGGCCCTGGCCCTCAAATGTGCCTGTAGGGAACCAAATGGCATTTCCAGGATTACACCGGCTGGTTTCAGATCATAATCCGCTATAGCTTTGGTCACCACTACGGCTCCCATCGAGTTGCCCCAAAGAAAAATGTTTTTTTCTCCTTTGCCAGCTACATAGTCATAAGCCAGTTTTACTTCTTCCGATTCCCTGATACCGATAGTAGTTGTTTGCCCGCCACTGTTGCCATGTGCCCGGTAGTCAACCAGCATTACATTATAACCCTGGTAACGAAATTCAGCCGCTTCATTTATTATCATGCCTTTGTTGGCAGTAATGCCATGAAAAAGAATAACTGTTCCTTTTGACACCGAATCTGTTTTGCCATACCAGGCATCAATAACGATTCCCTTTCCTGTTTTTAATGTTACCGTATCAACCAAAAAAGTGGGGGTTTCAGTAATAACCGATTTTGCCTGCCGGGGACCGGTAAACAGCCTCCATGTTTTTACCAGTATATTCTTAGACGGTTTGGAATTTCTAAGTGCAGGATCATTATATACATGAGTAAGCTTGTAAGCATACAAGGCGGCACTGATGTTAATCAGAATGAACTGTACTATCAGCACCCACCCTATCCAGCGTAGAAAAGAAGGTATTTTGAACTTGAATTTGTCTTTTTCCATGAAATATAAACCAGTCGTTTAAACGTTAGCGGCCAAAAGTAATTTTTACACGGCATAACAACGACTAAATGGGTGGAAATTTTTATATATGTCTGGTTATTTTTTAAAATCCGTTTTATGTATGCTTCTTTACTCACCCTTTACATTTTACCCTGAATAGTTTGGAAATACCGTTCTGATTTTATATGCCCAGCTTTTTCCTGATTTCTGCCGGTATAATATTTTTATTTACAATAATCGCCACTGTTCTTATTTTAAAATAGTCTTCCCGCATAAACATAAAACCGCCCAGGGCATTTGTAGCCTGCCCCCACGAATTTTTGATATAATACCAGGTCTTACCATTCTTATCTGTTGTCCGTCCTGTAATGTGCATCATGTGGTCAAGCAAAGTGGTTTGCTTTTCAAAAGCAATTTGCCGCTGTGTTGAATAATCTTTAATAATTTCCGGCAGGTAGGCCAGTCCTTCGGTATAATTAAAATAATCATCTTGTGCATCGCCATCCCAGCCAACCGTATAGCCATTATCCAACGCTGCATTAGTAATCAGGGAAAAATCGCTGAGCGGCACATTCCAGTATTCATCACCTGTCCAGTTGTATTTATCTTCCAATACAAATTTTGTATAAAACGGGTGATGCTTGTAAGATGTTATTTCAATGTACTCATCAGGATTCAACTCAAGAAACTGCTCTGTAAATGAATGTGGAGTGTAGGTATGGCCTTTATAAGTAAACGTTGCGGGCACTGTTCCTAAATAATAATCCAGCACACTATCTACGAAAGTGTTTTGCTTTTCATCCAGTTCTGTAATTCCGTTAGCTACACAATCTTTTACAAACCAACTGAAAACGGTATCCAAATCAGCATGATTATGATTCGGTTCCCCCTGCCCTTTTCCGGAATAAGCTTCTTCCGGCATCATCCCGAAATTTTTGATTACCCATACAGCATCATGAAATTGACCTCCGGGTGTAAAAAAATTACCGCCTTTTAGTTTCAGGTGCCGGTGTATTTTTCTTTTCATCGAATAACGGGCAATAAACATTTCGCTTAAATCAACCTCCCCTTTTC
>JAJAZO010000451.1 GCA_026785745.1 Chitinophagaceae bacterium
CATCAAAGCCGATATTATGCCTTGTGTGGGCATACTCATCACCAACATTACCTAAGCCAACTATCAGAAATTTCATACAAGTATTTAATCAGGCCAAATATCGGGTTTACTAATTAAAAAACCCATCCCGATAGTTATCGGGACGGGTTTGAATATTCTTAGAAAACAGCTTATTTTTTTCCTTTGGCAGCAGCGGCAGGTGCAGCAGCAACGGCAGGAGCAGCAGCGGCAGCTCCTGGCTTGGCAGCACCTGCAGCAGGGGCAACAACGGTTGCTTCTTCCTGTTTCAATTGTCTTGTCAATACTACAGAAGCAATTGGAATACGGGGAGAGTTCAGTATTTCGTAATGATCAATTTTCACATCTTCTACCCTGATATTACCATTCAGTTCCAGGCCATCAATGCTAACCTCGATTTGCTCTTTCAGGTATTTTGGTAATGTTTTTATTTTTAGTGATTTAATCTTAACGACGAGCTTACCACCATCTTTTACTCCTATAGAAGTTCCAACGAACTTCAACGGAATTTCAGCGATCACTTTTTTATCTTCTACCAGTTCCAGCAGGTCAATATGGATGAGTTTATCATCTATTTTGTCAAACTGTAAATCTTTCAGGATGGTTCTGTAAGTTTTACCATCCAATACTACTTCTGCTATCTGGAAACTCGGTGTGTACACAAAATTTTTGAAAGCCGCTACAGGAGCAGAAAAACTGATCTCCTGTGGGCCGCCATAAATTACACCGGGCACCAGTTCCTGAGAGCGGAGTTGCCGGGTGGCTGTTTTCCCGAATCCGGTCCTCAGACTACCTTCGATTGTAATTGATTTCATTTTATTATTGTTTAATTGTTTACTTAATTAATGCTGATTTTATTTAACCAGCTTCAGATCCCTGATCATCGTCCCTTGCGTCGCACTCTTCATCTTTCTATCCACTATTCATCAATGTTGAACCCCTACGGGGTTAGAAATACATTCTTACATTTTATCTCCGGGTTTCACCCGGAGCTACCAACATTTTACCCCTCCGGGGTATTGCTTTAAGGGTAAGAGCTTTTTAAATTATGAGCAACATTTTTCTTTAAAGAACTTCTGAAGTCAATAATGACTCATTGACCTACGTCTCCCTTTAGGGGACAGGGGGTCTTACTTATCTCTTCGCTGCGAATGAATAAAAAGACTTGTGATGCTTTTATTCTCATACGCATTGCGAATCGCTACGGCAAAAAGCTCTGCTACACTCAGCACTTTAATCTTTGGGCTTTCCTTCCTCAGTGGTATCGTATCACACACTATCAGCTCTTCCAGTACACTGTTTTCGATATTCTCGTATGCCTTACCACTTAAAACCGGGTGAGTTATCAAAGCCCTTACACTTCTTGCCCCTTTTTCTTTTAAAAGACCTGCACTTTTTGCCAGTGTGCCACCCGTATCGCAGATGTCATCAATAATCACCACATCCCTGTCTGTCACATCTCCTATCACCACCATGCTGGCAATCTCATTGGCCCGTTTCCGGTGCTTATCACAGATTACCATTTCGGCATTGAAATAACTGGCAATTTCCCTGATGCGGTTGGTTGCTCCTACATCGGGGGCGGCAAAGGTAAGGTTTTCAAGCCGCAGATTCTCTATGTAAGGGATAAAAACTGCATGACTGTCGAGATGGTCAACCGGAATATCAAAATACCCCTGAATCTGGGGGGCATGAAGGTCCATTGTAATCACCCTGTCAGCTCCGGCTGCTACTAACATATTGGCTACCAACTTACTTCCAATAGCTACCCTTGGGCGGTCTTTCCTATCTTGACGGGCATATCCATAATAAGGAAGAACAGCAATAACCTTGTAAGCGGAGGCCCTTCTGGCTGCATCAATCATCAGCAGCAATTCAATCAGGTTTTCAGCAGGCGAAAAGGTGCTTTGCACCAGAAAGACATAATCACCCCTTACACTTTCCAGGAAAATGGGGCTTATTTCGCCATCGCTGAATTTTTGGATGTTGACTTTGCCCAATTTGGTACCATATCTTGCGCAGATTGCTTCGGCCAGTTGCTGTGAGCCGGTTCCAGAGAAGATTTTAGCAGTTTGCATGGCTTAAAAATGTGCGGCGAAGATACTACTTCGCCTGCCTCATTTACAAAAAATGAAGGGACAAAATAGCTTCGACGTACAAGCAACGGTTCGCAAATCTCATTTGCAAAAAAAAGCCTGAATCAGCTATAAATCGCTGTCACAATTTTGAGAAAGAAGGTTTCTTCTATCGAAAAGCCACCGCCGCAGTCTGTGCCTCAGGTTTTTTAACCGCTGTAGTTTTCTCATTGCCGGGGCTGGCAGATCGGGCATTACAACTGTAAAAAAGAGAAGAACAAATAAAAATAGAAAATAACAGTGCCACCGCATATAAGCCTGCAAAAAAAAGAATGGGGTGCAGGGAGCCCATAGGGGTAAAGGTCTTGGATTTCATAGGTACAGGTTATTGGTTTTAAAAATTAGTTGCTGGAGGCTTGCTGTTTCTACCACTTAGTGGTATTGACAGTATAAAAATATTAGCTATACTTGTTGTATGCAAGAGCACAAATACTAAATAAAGCAATGGGCAAAAGACGATAGGCCACGAGAAAAATTACTGTTAAATGGGTCTGAAAGCCTTAGTAATTCGGAGCTGCTGGCTATCCTGATTCATAATGGAAGCAAAGAAAATACAGCGGTTGATCTGGCCAAAGAAGTATTGAAATTAGGTAAAGACAACCTGGGTGAACTGGGCAAACTATCTATAAAAGAGCTGATGAAAATAAAAGGAATTGGCGAAGCGAAAGCCATTACGATTGCCGCTGCATTAGAGTTGGGAAGAAGGCGGGAGTCATCGGCACCACTTGATAAAACAATAATAAAAAGCAGCGGTGATATTGCCCGTTACCTGCAAACCAAACTAAAAGATTACCGGCATGAAGTGTTTGCTGTGTTGTACCTGAACAGAGCTAATAAAGTAAATCATTTTGAAATAGTAAGCGAAGGTGGCATAACGGGTACCATCGCCGACCCAAGAATTATTCTGCGAAAAGCATTGGAAAACGATGCTGTTAATATAATCCTTTGCCACAACCATCCTTCCGGGAGCCTGAAGCCCAGCCGGGCTGATGAACAGTTAACCAATAAAATAAAAGAAGCTGCCCGTTTTCTTGACATTGCTGTTATAGATCATCTTATTGTAAGCGAGGATGGGTATTACAGTTTTGCAGATGAGGGACTTCTTTGAGTCATGAGTCAGGAGTCGGGAGTCAGGAGTAAATACAGGTCGCTTAATTTTTATAAATACTTACAATGGGACACTATAAAGAATTGCTTGCCTATAAGAAAGGGTATGAATAAGCGATGGAAATTTTTATGCTGAGAAATAGATTTCCGGCTGAAGAAAAATATTCGTTGACAGACCAGGTAAGAAG
>JAJAZO010000452.1 GCA_026785745.1 Chitinophagaceae bacterium
GCCAAGATGTGAATAAAGCAGGGCCATATTACTAAGCACAGAGCCGTAGACCGGATGCGATTCTCCAAAGATGGTTTTTCGTAAAGTTTTGCACTGTATAAAAAGCGGCTCTGCTTTTTCATATTCCCCGTTATCATCGTAGGCAGCGGCAAGGTCTTCTACTGCTTTTGCATATGCTGCACTTGCAGCACCGGATGCCTGTTTTACCAGGTCTGCTAACTGTGAAAGAAAGAGAATGGCTTTGGGCAGGTCGTTTCTCTCTTTGTAAATAGCGGCCATTTGTGCTACCGCTTCCAAATAAACGGGGTCGGAGGTGCCTAATACTTCCTTTTCTATTGCAAGTGCCTGCAGGTACAAGGGTTCAGCTATGGCAAAGTTGCCATTCAGATCATGTGCCACGGCCAATATAAATACCGCCCTTATGTAGTTGAAATGTTTTTTGCCGAATTCCACCTCTGCTTTTTGCAATGCTTTTTTTCCATAGAACACTGCACTATCATTCTCCCCTTTGTTGGAAAGGTCCAGCACTTTTTGGTTCAGCTGCGCCCAGCTTTGTGCCATTAGTGATAAGGGCAGCAAGACAACGATAACAAGGATAAGGCGAAGGTTCATAAATTGGCAGAATGGGGCTGACCATAAATATACTACACCTTGCCGGGCAGGTAAAAAGACAGCCAGTAATTATATGTGAAAACCGGGCCGCTGTGTCAGGTAAGAAGTTTGATAGCGAGAATGATAAGGCAGAGCAGGAACATGAAGATGCTGATACGGTTGATATTGTGCATGTAGCCAATCCATTTTTCTTTTGGACGGTCAGGGTCTTTTTTTTTCAGGTAGAGGTATTCAGATATTTGTTTCCAGACTCCCATATTTGCAAAGTTATAATCTCCTACTAACAGTTTTCATTTGAAAATGTTTACAGAGAAAATCATTTATAAGAAGTCTGGCATGAGTTTGCAGGAACCTCTGAATCCCCTATTTTTGCTGCCCGCAAAAGGGGGTTTAGCTCAGCTGGCTAGAGCGTTTGCATGGCATGCAAAAGGTCACCGGTTCGACTCCGGTAACCTCCACAAAAAAGGTTCACTCACCCTGTCAAACGTTGATTTGACGGGGTTTTTTATTGTCCGGAATGAAACGCCGAGGTTTCAGAAAAGGTCACGGTTCATTTTTAGGACCACTTTTACCACCCGAACCGATATGTTGTGACTGGTTATAACAATAAATCAGTCTTTATATTATCACACTATTTTGGTTGTACAAAATGCGGCTCAATGCCAACGGAGACGCACCAATAATGATGAGGCTTACCCATGCCGGTAAACGTGTAAACATCAATCTTGGCAACTGCAACAACCCATAACTCTGGCATGCTAATAATAAGCTTTCCAGCATAAAACATAAAGACTCAACTGGAAAAATTCCTTTCGGTATCAGGTATTATGAAACCGGTGAAATAGAAGGCACAGGAGTTTTTGATGTTAATACCAAAGAAAGGACGTACACGGGATACTAAAAATGGTGCGTTGAAAGAAAAATTATCTGGCATCTCAACCAGACCCGCACTTCCTTTTTTTACAATCCAGATGGATCGCTAAAGAAATCAATTGAAAATAGAGACTTTTCTTCACCCATACTAATAAGCATAACTACGGCAATAAATTTGTTCGCATAGCCGTTAAACTCCTTTGTACTTATTTTGTCTGAACTACCGATGAAAAAATTATTACCTCTGCTTGGCCTTATTATCCTTTTTTCATGTCAAAAAGAATCTCCGACAGGTGGCGGTGGCACTACTCCGACAACAGATAGTTTTACCGTTTCAGTCAACAATGGATATGGTGCAGGTAAATATAAATCCGGTGATAAGGTTCATATTTTCAGTGTGGCCTACAGCACCAGCCAGTTGTTTGACACCTGGAGCAGCACCGATGCTACATTATTAAATGGAAAAGATGAATGGCATACCTGGTTTATTATGCCTGCTAAAAACCTAAGCTATTCCGGCAGTCTAAAAAATATCACCCCTGTTATCTTAACCTTTGAACAAATAAGGGGCCGTGACAGGCTAAAACCTGTTTATTATTTCTTTCCTGCGGGTCACAAAGGATTTGTTTTATTACTGCATGGTTCTGGTGGGACAGCCCAGCATTTTGTAAACAGTTATGAATACCAGCAACTGATCAAAGATTTGGTAAATGATAAATTTGGTGTAATTGTTACGGAAGCAGAAGAGTCCACTACTGGTATGGATGCAAATGGTGATGGAAAAATAAGATGGAATAATATTCCCTTTGATTCTACAACCAATGTTGACTTTGCCAACCTGAAAATTATTACTGATACTTTTTATAACCGTGGCGTTACCAGCCGCAGTAAGTTTCGCTACTCAGCTGGCATGAGCAATGGTGGTAATTTTTCAGCTTCTGTATCATACTTGTTCAGCTATAAAGCAGGAGTCAGTTATTGTGCCCCTTCCGGAAATCCAATAGCCACTGTGTCAACTATTCCTTTTCAGTTTTGCATGGCAAGATTTGATAATAATGAAAATGTAGGCCCAACGGGTAATGCAAATGCACTAACCAATTCACAAACGTTAACCAGTCGTGGCATCTGTAGTAAATATTATGTGCAGGAACATAGTCCGCTCTATCCGGAACGTTTTGCCCGCAAAGGTGATATTACTATTGCCCAATCAACTTCTGTTTTCAATGAATTAAAAAGCAAAGGCTTCCTTACAAATAAAAATTATTTTATCGGCTTTTCCGATGCACTTACAACTGCCTACCAGGCCAACCCCACTTCTTTTCCGGTGGTGAATAGTTTGAACGTTTTGCAAAAGCTTACAGTAATAGAACAAATTGACCTTGACGTAGCCGACAATAATATGTATAGTGACTACAATCGGGCTACACTAAAGTTTTTAAATACACAATGCCTGTAGTTATCCTTGTTTTTGTATCAACTGCATCACTTCAACAAAAGTTCCTTTACCCAACTGTTCAATCATCATCCTGTCCTCCGGATGCAGTATAAATAATCCGGCTGTATTTTGTTCTGCTTGCTTCGGAGTCCGTATACCGGGGATGATGGTTGATACTTCCGGGTAACTAAGTATATAACTTAATGCCAGTTGAGTTTTTGTACAATTATATTTAGCACACATATCCCAAACAGGCTCCAGAGCTTTATTGGCAGCTTCCACTACAGGTGTTATCAACCTGTTTTTCCGGTGATCAGTAGTAGAAAAAGATACACCATCATCAAACTTTCCAGTCAGCAATCCGAATTGCAACGGCATTCTTGCAATAACTCCATACCCATTTTCAGCAGCTGTTGGAAAAATATCCAGGGCTTTTTGATTCAGCAGATTCAATACTAACTGAAATCCATTCCCCAATTTCCTTTCCATTAGAAAATTTGCTTCCGGTGACGGATCGAATGTATTTAATGATAAACCCCAATAGCGGATCTTACCTTGTTGTTGTAACAGTTGCATTGCCTCAATACAATTACTTTCTTGCAAATGTGATAACCTGGCTGTGTGCAACTGGTAATAATCAATCACCTCTCGTTGCAGCCGCCGAAGGCTTTCTTCGCAGGCATTTAGTATGTAGTCTTTTGAATAATCGGTAGTAAACTGATCGTTGCGGGAAACATTACCCACTTTGGTTGCAATAATTACTTCCTTATTCTTACCGATTGTTTTTCCCAGCAAATCTTCTGAATGGCCTAAACCATAAATATCAGCCGTATCAAAAAAATTAATACCAGCATCCAGCGAAGCATGAATTGCTTTTTCCGATACCGTATCATCTGAATCGCCCCAGCCAATAGAGGTAGTACCAATCATGGCACCGCCGCCAATAGCCCAGGCTCCAAAGCCAATCTCACTTACTATAAGGCCGGTGTTTCCAAACTTTCTGTATTCCATATTGTAATTTACGAAGCTGTTGCCCAAAGAAATGTATTTTTGATGAATAAGATTGCCGGTATGAACAGACCTGTAAGAGTATTAGTTGCCAAAGTAGGATTGGATGGCCATGACCGTTGTGCCAAAGTAATTGCTACGGCCTTGCGGGATGCTGGCATGGAAGTGATTTATACCGGTCTTCGTCAAACCCCGGAAATGGTAGTAAATGCAGCACTGCAGGAAGATGTGGATGCTATTGGTATCAGCAGCCTTTCGGGTGCACATAATACGGTTTTTCCAAAAGTGATTGCCCTGATGAAAGAAAAAGGAATGGATGATGTGCTGTTGACTGGTGGCGGCATCATTCCCGAAGATGATATGAAAGTTCTGAACGAAATGGGGGTCGGAAAATTATTTCCTCCCGGCACTCCTACTTCTGAAATCAGTAAGTATATAACAGGCTGGGTAAAAGAACATCGCAGTTTCTAAGACCTCTGACGATTGCTTCCATAAACTTTGTTTTTTCTTATTCATTCTTTTGTAATTTCATTGGTATATAGAAGGTCATTCTCTATTAGCCGATTATAATATACAACCCCGTGTGTGGGATGAAATGTTTGGTGCTTCAGGCATCCGGGATACCTATCAGCATTTTGTATCCGCCATCCAGAATTTATCGGCTGATGAAATGACACATAAAGATGAACTAGCGAAGAAATTATTTATGAGCCAGGGCATCACTTTCACTGTTTACAGCAGTGGTGAAGGCATTGAAAAGATTTTCCCGTTTGATATTATTCCCCGCATATTAGAAGCTGCTGAGTGGAAACATATTGAAGCCGGCATCAAACAACGGCTGAAAGCACTAAATATTTTTCTTAAAGATATATATCACCAGCAGTTTATTATTAAGGATGGTCTCATTCCGGCCAAGTTAATTTACTCCTGCCCGAATTTTGTGCGGCAGATGGTGAATGTGGATGTGCCATTTGATATTTATACGCATATCTCCGGTATTGATTTAATCCGTGACCATGACGGAACCTATTATGTATTGGAAGATAATCTAAGAACTCCTTCCGGCGTTTCGTACATGCTGGAGAACAGAAGTATCACTTACAGAATCTTCCCTGATCTGTTACCAAAGAATAATGTGCGGTCAGTAAAAGATTATCCCGACTTGTTACTAAAAAATCTTGTTGCTTTGGCTAACCGCCAGAAAAGTGACCCGACTGTTGTTTTACTCACACCCGGTATTTACAATTCTGCCTATTTTGAACATACAACTTTAGCAAGATTGATGGGGATTGAACTGGTAGAAGGAAGTGACCTCGTTGTTGACAATCACAAAGTGTATATGAAAACAACTACCGGGTTGAAACAGGTAGATGTTATTTACAGAAGGGTCGATGATGATTTTATTGACCCGTTAGTTTTCCGTCCGGATAGTATGCTGGGTGTGCCCGGTTTGTATGGAGCTTATCGTACTGGTCATGTAGCGATTGTAAACGCAATGGGTAATGGTGTGGCAGATGATAAGGCTGTTTACTCTTATGTACCCGCCATGATAAGATATTATCTGAACGAAGAACCTATCTTAAAAAATGTTCCCACTTACCAGTTAGACATTCCTGAAAACAGGAAGCTTGTCTTTGAGAATATGGCTAATATGGTAATTAAGAAAACAAATGAATCTGGTGGATATGGTATGCTGATTGGCAGTGCCGCTACAGAAAAAGAAATGGCCGCCTTTAAAGTGGCAATTGATGAAGACCCGAGAAATTATATTGCTCAACCAATTATCAGTTTATCATCAGCACCGTGTTATATAAACGGCGTATTGCAACCGAGAAGGGTTGATTTAAGACCGTATGCCTTATATGGACCTGATGGCATTGATATTGTTCCCGGTGGATTAACAAGGGTCGCATTGAAAGAAGGTTCGTTGGTAGTTAATTCATCACAGGGCGGTGGAAGTAAGGATACATGGGTGTTAGGGTAGTTGCGAGTTTTGAGTTATGAGTTGTATCCTATTTGATTAAGCTTGTAATTGTGTTTTATAAATCGTAATGAAAAAATTAATTGCTTTCGAACACATCCCCTCCTTGGAGGGGCGAATTGAGGAAAATAAACCCGATAGCTATCGGGTGCATTAGGAATTTGGGGTGGGTTGCTGATACTTCGACAAGCTCAGCAGCGAACCGAACGATGAAGAGTGCGACGCAAGGGACGATGCCATGAAAAACTGAAGCCTGCCTACATAAAATTTCGGCAGGTAAACTGGAAACAAAATAAAAACTGATTTTAAAAAATATGCTGAGTAGAGTTGCCGATTCTGTTTTCTGGATGGCCCGTTATATGGAACGGACCAATGGTACGTTGCGGATACTCCGTACCAATTATATTTCATCGCAGGATGAGGTAAAAGATTTTAGCTGGAAAACATTGTTGCGAAATTATAGTGATGCCCCGGCTGAACAAATTAAAGCAATAGGGAATCAATCTGTAAAAGTGCTGGAGCATTTGTTATTAGATAAAAATAACGGAGCTTCTGTTTTCAATAACATTACAAGGGCAAGAGAAAATGCAAGGGCGGTGCAAGACCATATCACCAAAGAAGTGTGGCAATGCCTGAATGATTATTATCATTTAATACGGGATGTTAACATTCACCAACAGGTAAAAACTGGCGACCCGGTTACGGCATTAGACTCATTGATTTATCATGGTATGTTATATCATGGCACGGTGGATATAACAATGGCAAGAGGCGAAGGATTTAATTATCTCAACATTGGAAAGTTTTTGGAAAGAGCTATCCTGTCGGCCGATATGCTGAATATAAAATTGACAGAGCTTGAATATAATTTTAAGCAACCGGTAGAAGCAACGGCTTTACGTTACCTGTTGTATTCCTTATCTGGTTATGAATTTTATTTAAAAACCTACCGGGGAAACTTCCAGGCCGACCTGGTATTGCAACAGATAATTTATAATGACAGCTTTCCACATTCGGTGGCGTATTGCCTGAAACAATTGTTCCGCTATTTTGAACGATTAGAAACGGAAAGTCTTCCGGAAAGCTATAAGGAACTGGAATTTTTAATTGGCCGTGCTATGAATGATGTAAAATACAGTACCATTAACACCGATGATGGTGAAAATCTTAAAAAATTTTTACAAGAAACTCGGCAGGAGCTTTTTGGAATAGCTGCTGCCTTTAATCAATATTATTTTGGCAATTCCTGAATTGCCGCAACTTTGCACCCATGCCAAAACACCGTATTAAACACATCACCCGTTACATTTACCCGTCACCGGTTATTGACAGTGCCAACCAGGTAATGCTTTTTCCAATGAATGATACACAACAGGAAATAAAAAAACATGACCTCATCATTACTCATCAGCCATCGGTAGAAATTTTTACTGATTATTTTGGTAACAAGGTTGGTATTTTCTCAATTATTAAACCACACAGGGAACTGACTATTGAATCGGTAATAGAAATGGTAACACATGAGATTCAATTACCTGACAACAGTATAGCCGCAGCATCACAATGGGAAGAACTGAGTAACACCAGGGAACAATTTCCTTACATGGATTTTATGCTGCTGGAAAAGTTTGAATCGCAGAAAGAAATTTCAGCAGTCGTTAAATTGCTGATGAATGAGTCTATCACTCCCTTTGCAGTAGCAGAACTAATGTCGGCTTTTGTTTATAACACATTTGAATACAAAAAAGGCATTACGAATGTAGAAACCAAAGTGGATGAGATATGGGAACTAAAAGCCGGTGTATGCCAGGATTTTGCTCATGTATTATTAGTCATGCTTCGCATTGTTGGCATACCGGCGAGATATGTAAGTGGTTATATCTGCCCCAAAGACCATGAGCTGCGTGGCGAAGGTGCTACCCATGCCTGGGTGGAAGCCTATATTCCTTTTCATGGATGGATTGGGCTTGACCCCACGAACAATTGTATTGCCAGCGACCGCCATGTGCGATTAGCCATTGGAAAAAGCTTTACTGATTGCACACCAGTAAAGGGAACTTACAAAGGCTCTTCTGAACATATATTAGAAGTTTCTGTTACCATAGAAAATGGTAGTCCGAAAAAAGAAAGCGACTCTCCCACTCCGGTCTTTACTTACCAGGTGCATAATCCTGCCGAGCCGGATAATTCTTACCGAAAGTTTATGGAGATGCAGCAGCAACAGTAATAATTGTCATTCCGACGAAGGAGGAATCTTGTATTATTAGCCCAGCAACATTGCTACTATGAGCTTCGTTGCGCCTGTCCGCCGTACAACTTTGGAAGGCGGGTCGCACACTTCAGGGTTATGTTCACTATTCAGCAATATTGAAGTTTCAAGTCTCGCAATTCAAAACCCGTAACTTTTCTCTAATAACTCTTCTGTTCTATACTTTCCATTATCCCGCAATAACTCACATACCTGTCTTCATGTATTTCGCCATTGTTAACGGCCTCTTTAATAGCACAACCGGGCTCATTAAAATGCAGGCAGTTGTTGAACTGGCAATTATTTAATCTGTCCCGCATTTCCGGAAAGTAGTGAGACACTTCCTGTTTTTCGATATCCACCAAACCAAATTCCCGCATACCGGGTGTGTCAATTATGCGGCCGCCATCCCGATACCTATCGGGAGGAAGGTCATACATTTCGGCAAACGTAGTAGTGTGTTGCCCTTTGCCGCTCCAGCCACTTATATCCTGTGTTTTTAAATTGATATCGGGGAACACCACATTTAAAAAAGATGATTTGCCCACCCCACTGTGACCACTAATGAGAGTGGTTTTATCTTTTAATAATTCCAGTACTTCCTCTACTCCTTCTTTTTTTTCTACACTTACCAAAAAAACTTTATACCCCACCGCTTCATACATGGCTTTCCATTGTTCATATTTCGTCATCTCCTTTGCTTTGTATAAATCAGATTTGTTAAACACAATAAAAGGAGATACATGATACATTTCTGAAGCCACCAGGAACCGGTCAATAAACCCCTGCGAAGTTTTGGGTTCTTTTAGCGTAGCCACCAGCATTGACTGATCGAGATTAGCCGCTACAATATGATGCTGGTATTTATGCCGGGGTGATTGGCGGTTGATGTAATTGTTTCGTGGATGAATTTCATCAATGATAGCAGAGTTATCTGTGTCAGCCTGTGACTCTATTTCTACTGTATCACCAACTGCCACAGGATTGGTCGAAGTAATACCATCCAATTTCATCACCCCTTTCATCCGGGCATCCCAAAATTTTCCGGTTTCATCCTTTACGGTGTACCAGCTGCCGGTTGATTTATAAACAGTTGCTTTCATGAACCACGAATTTCACCAATTACATGAATAAAGCGGTATTATATTATGGAAACTTTCTGAAAAAAGTAAACTTTAATATCATTTCAAGGAAGAGAAAAGCCAGGGCCGTTAATACAAACGAAAAGAATCTTTCTTCTGACCTGTTGAAAGAGGTAATCTCAATTTTTGATTTCTCTAATATATCTATCTGGTTGTAGGTATCTTTTAATCCCTGCTTATCTCTTGCCCGGAAATACTCACCGCCTGTTTCAACAGCTATCTTTCGCAGCAATGCTTCATCAATAAAATCAATATTGGGGTTCTTAGGCTTATTCTTATTTCCTGTCACTTCAACAATCGTAGTGGGCATGGCTCCCATCCCAATACTATAAACTTTTATTCCTTTTGATTTGGCTATGTCTAATGCTGTCAGCGGGTCAATAAGCCTTGTATCCGGTGCATCTTCTTTACCATCTGTTATCAGGATAATGACTTTACTTTTTGAGGGACTTTTAGAAAGCCTGTCAACAGCAGTTGCCAATCCCTCGCCTATTACTGTACCATCTTTCAACAAAGCCCTGCTCTCTAATTTTTGAATTTGAGAAATCAGCGTATTCCTGTCATTAGTTATCGGACATTGAGTAAAACTTTCGCCGGAAAAAATCACCAGACCGATTCTGTCAACCGGGCGGCTGCGAACAAACTCCTCTGCTACTTCTTTGGCTACATCCATCCGGGAAGGTGGAATATCGGTGGAACCCATGCTGCCGCTTACATCCATACAGAGCATTATATCAATTCCCTCGCCTTCCGTTCGTTGTTCTTTATTTACTTTTTGCGGACGGGCCAATGCAACTATCAAACAGCTTAATGTCAGCAACCGTAATATAAATGGCAGATGACGAAACCGGTTTTTCCATGATGAGACAGTAAAAGCTTGGGCAGTTGATACCTTTATGGTTGGCTGGCTACTATTGTATTTTTTTACGTACCACCAGATCAATAGCGGCAGCAATGCAAACAACCCGAATGCAAACGGGTAAGCAAAGTCCATATTTTTAATATAGTTGTATAGCATCAGGCAGACCTTCTTCTAACTCACTCCAATGGAGGGAGAACCGGAGTTTGATTGTTCAAGAATAATTATTGATTTTTTTATTTCTTCAAAACAGATTTTATCATCCTCATTTGTTGGAATATATTTTGCAAATTTTACAAAATCACTTAGCCTCAATGATTGTGATAGTTTGTCGAACTGCTCTTTTGCCAGGTTCAAACTCTTCAATTGAATAACCAGGTCATCCGTTGTTTTTTGCAAAGACAATATTCCATTCTTCCTGAAAATATACAGGCGGAAAATATCTGTTAGCACCGAATGGTATTGTTTAGCTTCTGGTTTATTTCTTTGCAATTGCTCCAGTTGTTTCATGGCTTCCTCATAGGGGCTAATCATTATCTTAGGAACAGCAACCGGTTCATGTTTTTTTCTTCGCCGCAAATACAGCAGCAGTAATGCAAGTAATAAAACTCCACCCGCCACATACCACCACCATTCAGTTTTTTTCTTCGAAGATTTTACTTCCAGTATATCTTTTATGTCATGATATTCCTGGTTAGGATCAAATTCAGAAAAAACCACATCAATAGGAATGGTATCCGTTTTTACATCCTGTGAAAGTGTAAAAGACGGAATGACCCAATGACCTGAATCAAAGCTGGTAATCTTATAAATCCCTTTAAAACTCCGGCTTCCATTTTTATCTGCTGTATCAATAATTGGCTCCCCAATAAAATCAAAATGCTCAATTGTATCTATTACAGGAAATTTCTTTCCTGCCGCTGGTGACAGGTATGTCTCAATCGTTAATTGTATTGGTTCCCCAATAAGAATTTTTTTCTTGTCTACAGATGCCCTGATAGTTGATCCATCTTGTGCAATTGCTACCTGCGCAAAAACGAAAGAGATAAAGAAAAGTATTTGTCTTTTGAAAATCATTATTATTACCTGTTCCTGCTGAGGAAGAACTTTTGAAGCACTTTTACATAATCATCTCCGGTTTTTACATGCAACAGGTCGCAACCGGCTTTTTTAAATGTTTGAGTGCAGTATTCCGTTACCCGGAAAAATTCCTGTTCGTAACTGTACCGGACAAAACTATTGCTGCTATCCACCCATTTTGTATTGCCGCTTTCCGAATCCTGTATCTGCAGTAATCCCGCATCCGGCAATTGCTGATCCATTTTATCATAAATCTTAATCCCGATCACATCATGTTTTTTCCCCGCAATGCGCAACGCATCTTCGTAATTAGCATCAATAAAATCGCTAAGGACAAAGGCAATACTTTTTTGTTTGGTGAAATTATTAAAATGACGCAGTGCATTGCTTAAAGCGGTGCCTGCTCCTTTTGGTTCTTTACTCAACAATTCTCTTACAATATATAAAGCATGTTGTTTTCCTTTCTTTGGCGGGATAAATGCTTCCACTACGTTGCTGTAAAATATTACTCCTATCTTATCTGCATTATTAACTGCAGAAAAAGCAATCACTGCTGCTATCTCTGTAATAATATCTTTTTTTCTTGCATGAGCAGTTCCAAACAAAGAACTGGAACTTATATCAACCAGCAACATCACCGTCAATTCCCTTTCTTCTTCAAATATTTTACTAAACGGATGCCCGAACCTTGCTGATACATTCCAGTCAATAAAGCGAATATCATCTCCGGCTGCATATTCCCTTACTTCCTTAAACGACATGCCTTTTCCTTTAAAAGCACTGTGATACTCTCCGGTAAAAAAATCACTGGTGAGTTTCTTGCTTTTAATTTCAAGCTCCCGTACTTTTCGTATTATTTCTGTAGTGGTTAACATTTATTAAGTTGACCGCTGTCAGTTGGTCGGTGTTCGGCTGCTATATTAAGAGTCATTTTAAATTTGATTTTTCGTAATAACGTATATGCCCATTAAGTAACTGCAAACATTTATCTATCAATGGGGAAATTTTATTAAAAATTTCTTCTGCAATTATTTCTATCATCACTGCGATATTAAGTAGCGTCTCCAATTCATATAAAGAGCCTCTTGCAATGTGCAGAAACTGAATGGTATCCTTTTTATAATTACGACCTATCCCTTCTGCTATATTGCAGGGTACGGACACTGAAGCCCGTTTAGTTTGAGAGGTAAGTGCATATAGCTCCTCCTTTGGGAAGGCTTTAGTCATCAAATAAATTTCTTTGACTAATTGCATAGATTGCTGCCATGCGTCCAGTTTTTTATAACTCGCCATAATTAGAATATTATTTATACATAAAG
This sequence comes from Chitinophagaceae bacterium, assembly GCA_026785745.1. Taxonomy (GTDB): domain Bacteria; phylum Bacteroidota; class Bacteroidia; order Chitinophagales; family Chitinophagaceae; genus JJ008. The sequence continues at coordinate 12,558 of JAJAZO010000452.1, forward strand.
GTTATTACTCTTTAAGGACTATCAACGAACACCCACTAACTACCAACTTGCATCATGGTACATTGATTTGTCTCAATACATCTTCAATCACATCCTCCACTTTTACATTCTCTGCCTCCGCTTCATAGGTAAGACCGATACGATGTCGTAAAACATCTTTGCAAATACTTCTTACATCTTCCGGAATTACAAAACCCCGTTTATTTAAAAAAGCCTGTGCTTTGGATGCCAATCCTAAATTGATACTTCCCCTTGGTGAAGCACCGTAAGAAATAAGAGGCTTTAATTTTTCTAATTTGTATTGATGAGGGTTCCGGGTTGCAAAAACTATATCGAGAATATACTGCTCTATTTTTTCATCCATATATATCTGCCTGGTCAAATCTTTAGCGTTAATCACTTCCTGAATAGATACCACTTGTTTAATTGTTGCAAAATCTCCCTGTATATTTTGGCGGAGAATCAATTGCTCCTCATTCATCTTTGGATAGTCCACAACTACTTTCATGATGAACCTATCCACCTGTGCTTCTGGCAATGGATAGGTTCCTTCCTGTTCCAACGGATTTTGTGTAGCCAGCACTAAAAAAGGTTCATCCAATTTATAAGTGCTGTCGCCAATTGTTACTTGCCTTTCCTGCATGGCTTCCAGCAAAGCACTCTGCACTTTAGCCGGTGCCCTGTTTATTTCATCTGCTAATATAAAATTGCCGAAGATGGGACCCTTGCGAACGATAAATTCACCCTTCTGCTGATTGTATATTAATGTTCCAATTACATCAGCCGGCAACAGATCCGGCGTAAATTGAATACGGCTGAACTTAGCATGGATAGACTGCGCCAGTGATTTAATAGTTAAGGTTTTTGCCAACCCCGGCACTCCTTCCAGCAGCACATGTCCATTACTTAGCAGGCCGATTAATAGCCTGTCCAGCATGTGGCTTTGCCCGATTATTACATGGCCAATTTCTTCTCTCAATTTATCGGTAAACTGCCCGGCATGGCTGATTCTTTCATTCAACTGCCGGATATCTTCTGCGGTTTTAAGCATGGGGAATATTTAAGAGTCACAAAATACGAACTTGCAGTATGCAAATAATTTGCCGTTATTATGAACGGCAGAAAATAACACACTATTTCAAGGCATTTTACCGTTTTATTCTTTGAAAAAGAATGACTAATTTGCAGCCTAATCCAATTTTAGATATGAAAAAACAATTCCTCTTATTAAGCACGGTATTTATTGCATCTGTTTTCCTTCTTTCTTCCTGCCAGAAAGATGATAACCTGCCTGTAATAA
>JAJAZO010000453.1 GCA_026785745.1 Chitinophagaceae bacterium
GAACATCACCTTTAATCACCAGGCAAATACAGCGGTCACTACCAATGGTGTATTTAAAGTTCCTAATTGTGTGCAGGATGTATTGAGCTCCATTTACTATGCAAGAAATATCGATTTCAATAAATACAAGGAGGGCGATAAGATCCCTTTCACCATGTTCCTGGATAATGAGGTATACAATCTGTATATAAAATACATGGGTAAGGAAATTGTGAAGACGAGGTACGGAAAATTCCGCGCCATCAAATTCAAACCGCTGCTGGTAAAAGGAAAGGTGGGGCTTTTTACCGTTTCTTTATTTTCTATTATCTCTAATGAATCTGTTAGGGGAAGGGGATAAAAAATAGTTTCCAGGTCATGGTAACCATCGCTTCGCTTACGAAGAATATTAAGGCCAAGGTTAATCTTGCAGTTGGGAAAAACTATCATAGGTTAATGGACACTGGGTTTTCAAAAGCACAGTGTTGCTGCTATTTAATATCACTTATTCTTACGGCGGCTGTTGATTTCATCACGGATGGCAATGGCTCGGATATAATCTTCACCTTCCAGTACATCATTCAGCAGCGTATTTAATTCTTCTAATGTCATGGTTTTTAAATCCTCATTTCCGGTAGAACCATCTTTCTCCACCATCACTTCCTGTTTCACTTTTTTCTTTTTCCCTTTTGTTTCGGTGTCTTCCATCAGTATGCCGGCACTTTCTAAAATATTTTCGTAGGTATAAATAGGGCAACCAAAACGAACAGCCAGGGCAATGGCATCGGAGGTTCTTGAATCAATTTCCACCGTATCGTTTTCTGTAGAGCAAACTAATTTGGAGTAGAAAATACCTTCCTGCAAATCACAAATAATGATTTCATGCAGGTCAATCGCAAACGCAGTCATAAAATTTTTCATCAAATCGTGGGTGAGAGGACGGCTGGGTTGCATTTTTTCTAATGCTACAGCAATAGCCTGCGCCTCAAAGCCACCAATAACGATGGGTAAACGTCTCAACCCGTTCACTTCGCCCAGCACTACTGCATACGAATGTGTTTGAGTAATGCTATGCGACAAAGCCACTATTTCCAGTTCTATCTTCTTCATAAAGTATTGGACGAAATTACACTTTTTCGGACAAAAAATAGACTGTCAAACTTTGTTTAGAGGGCTGATTTACCGGCTTATAAGGCCTTGTATCCGCTCAGGTCAAAATAGGCATCTGTATTACCGGGCTCTATTTTATAGGCCATTATATAAGTATTCTCATTGTCGGATGTTCTTGTTTTCAGGCCCAATACAATTTTATAACTCATTACAAGAGGTTGAATGCCTAAAAAATTATAATCCATAGCCGCCATATAGGAATGCTGATTACTAACCAGGCAAGCGGTTTGAAACACTTCACCATCCTTTGTTGTCATCTGGCCTTTATACTCATGGCAGGCGAAGTTTAATAGTGGTACTGTCTTTTTTTCAGGGGCAACCTAAAGTTCGGTCCCTTCATTTTTTACAGACAGTTTTTCTGTTTTATAGGTTTTCTTTCTGGCATCTAATTCTAAAAAGGTGCTGTCTTTTAAATTGGCAATCATGCTTCTTTCAAAAACCTGGTCCTCCATATAGCCTGGAAGAAACATAATTACCCTTATCCGGCTTTCTCCGAAAACAATAATAATAGAATCTCTGTCGGAAGGATCATCAGAGGTCATCCGGTATTTAATAACGCCGGTAAATTTTTTGGTTGTATCTGCCACCGGAGTTGTTTCCTGGGGTGTAAAATTTACAGAGGCTTCCTGCTTATCCTTACTTTTATCCTTGTCCTTGTTTTTCTTTTGTGCTTGTCCGCAAAAGCATATGGAGATAAATAATAGTAATAGGGGAGTTTTTTTCATAGAAAAAGATTTGGGTTACTGCAAGTTTGCAATAAAAAACCACAAACGCAAATGGTTTGTGGTTACTTTATTCTACGAATCAGGCTTTTTATGCTACTCCTTTCAATTTCTTAATTGCTTCAATCATTTTTGGAACAATTTCAAACGCATCACCCACAATGCCATAGTCAGCGGCTTTAAAGAAAGGAGCTTCCGGGTCTTTATTAATTACTACAATTACTTTACTTCTGTTTACCCCGGCCAGGTGCTGAATGGCACCAGAAATACCAATGGCAATATAAAGATTTGGTGCAATGGCAAAACCAGTTTGGCCCACATGCTCATTATGGGGCCGCCAGTGTGCATCAGCCACCGGACGGCTACAGGCCGTTGCCGCATGTAATGTTTTGGCCAGTTCTTCTACCATACCCCAATTTTCAGGGCCTTTTAATCCACGACCAGCACTTACTACTATCTCGGCTTCTGTCAATGGCACTTCGCCACTGGCTTTTGTGGTGTTGGTTACTTTTACTTTCGGTGCATCAACCGTTGCAGTGAAAGCAGCAACTTCGGCAGTTCCTTCTCCGGCAACTATAGTGTAAGCATTGGGGCTTAGTGCAATGATTTTTATTTCTGTATTAACAGCAATATTGGCAAATGCTTTTCCGGAGAACACATTTTTCTTTACTACAAACCCATTACTGGTATCGGGCAATGCTACTGCACCTGAAACCAATCCGGCTTTCAACCGAACAGAGAGGCGGGGGGCAATAGCTTTTCCATCTACATTGTTGGAGAAGACAATTACTTTGGCTCCGGTAGCTTCTGCCACTTGTGCTATTACGTTTGTATAAACCTGTGCATCAAGATGATTCAATGAATCGTTGGCAACATGATGAATTTTCTTTACACCATATTTACCCAATGCAGCAAGGTCATCAGATACGGAACCAAGCACAACGCCTTCAGCAGACGTACCGAGTTGTTCAGCTACTTTGGCACCGTATGTTAATACTTCCAGGGAAGCTTTTTTAACATGACCATCTGCGGTATCAATAAAAATGAGAACAGACATATAATTGATAATTTAATAATTGATAAATGATAATTACTTCCCAAGTTTATTTTTTGTTGTTTTTACACTGGCTATTAATAGCTTAAGGAGTTCCTCACTATCTGTATTTAAGGATTCATACATTTTTTTATTAATAAATTCCGTTGCATATAGAAGGCCAAGCCAGTATTTTGATTCGTTAGCTTCTTTGAGGCCAATATTTAATTTATGTACAAAATCTTTCAGGCTTTCGGCATGTTCTGCTTCTCTTATTAACGCACCGATAGCGGTACCACTTCCCACAATTTGTTGAGATAAAACAAATTCGTTGTATTCTTTTTTTAGAAATTTATAAAGATTTACAATTCTAACTGCAAAGTCAAAACTTTTAGTTTTAAGTACGTTTTCTTTCGCCATCGGTTAATTTTTAGATGAATGAATTGTCAATTATCCATTAAATAGCTTTTGCTTCTTCATGAAGTAAGCGAATCAACTCTTCCACATTATCAGCAGCAACAAGTTTCACTCCAGACTTTGCAGGTGGTAATCCGAAACCTGACACAGTTGTCAATGCTTCAACCGCTGTTGGTTCTACTACTTTCAATGGTTTTGTTCTGGCTGCCATAATGCCCCGCATGTTGGGTATCTTTGCTTCAGCCATTCCTTTTTGTGCACTTACTACAACCGGCAGTTCCACTTCACACACTTCTTCGCCGCCTTCTATTTCTCTGGTGATAGTAGCTTTCGTTCCGGCCAATTCAAATTTTGTGGCAAGAGAAACATAGGGCTGATCCAATAACTCAGCTACCATGCCACCAATGGAAGACCCGTTATAATCAATCGTTTCTTTTCCGGTTAATACTAAATCGTAGCCTCCTTGTTTCGCTACTTCAGCAATTTGCGAAGCGATATAGAAGCTATCGTGGCTATCAGCATTTACACGGGTGGCTTCATCACCGCCGAGGGCAAGGGCTTTACGGATAATCGGGTCGGCATCGGCAGCACCAACAGTAACTAAATGAATGGAAGTGGAAGCATCTGCTTCTTTTAATTCAATGGCACGAACCAATGCATACCATTCGTCGTATGGATTGATGATCCATTGCACACCGTTAACATCGAATTTCGTGTTGTTATCGGTGAAGGCTATTTTTGCCGTTGTGTCCGGCGTTTTACTGATACAAACTAAGATTTTCATATAATTTATTTTTGTCACCCTGAGTTTAACAAAGGGAGATAGTTGTTTATGCAACTAAAGCAAAGATAAGGAAGGCAATTAAAAATCTGGAATTAAAAACTAATAATTTTTCAGGGTGGATAAGATTTCAAAATTGAAAGAGTTTCTACAGGTAAATCCTCATGACAGTTTTGTGCAGCATGCAATGGCCCTAGAATATATCAAACTGGGCAATGATGAAGAGGCAAGGGGTTTATTCGAAGAAATCTTAAACAGGGAGCCGGAATATATTGGCAGTTATTACCACCTGGCTAAATTGCTGGAGCGGAATGATAAAACAGAAGAGGCTATTAAAGTATATGAAAAGGGAATGGAGGAAGCAAAAAAGGCTGGGGAGAACCATGCTTATGGGGAGTTGCGGGGAGCCTGGGAGGAATTAACTTTTTAGCCCCTGTCCCCGCCAGCTGGCGGGGAACTTAGATTATTAATTCACTCTTGTTTGTTGAGTATATTAAGGAAATAAGAATACCAGATGAATTTATTATTACAATTTCAAAACTCTATAAAGCAACAAAATCTTTTCTCAACGAAAGATAAATTGCTGCTGGCCGTAAGCGGCGGTATTGATTCTGTGGTGCTTTGTGAATTATGCAAACAGGCCGGGTATAATTTTGTCATTGCTCATTGCAATTTTCAATTGAGAGGAGAGGAGAGTGATAGAGATGAACAATTTGTAAGAGCATCAGGGGCGAAATATGCAGTAGAAGTTTTAGTTAAGCAATTTGATACAGAAAGATATGCGACGGAGAATAAAATCTCTATCCAGGAAGCTGCCAGGGAACTTCGTTACGAGTGGTTTCAACAATTAACAGAAATTGAAAAAAAAACCAGCTACACTTTAACGGCACATCAATCTGATGATAATACAGAAACTATCTCCATGAATTTTTTCAGAGGTACGGGATTGCATGGGCTAACAGGTATCCCTGCCATTTCAAGATATATAAGAAGGCCGTTATTAGAATTTTCTAAAGATGAACTCTTGAAATTTGCCAGGGAACAGCAATTGGAATTTGTAGAAGACTCCTCCAACCAATCTTCTAAATACACCCGGAACTTTTTCAGAAATGAAATTATACCCGCCATCAGCAAAGTATATCCGCAGGTGAAAAATAATTTGCAAGACAACATCAACCGGTTTAAAGAAATTGAAAGCCTTTACCAGTTTTCCGTTGTAGAGCTAAAGAAAAAGCTTTGTAAACAGAAAGGGAAGGAGGTCCATATTCCTGTTAAGCAGTTGATGGCTTATAATAACCGGGCTTTAATCTATGAAATCATTTCCTTGTATGGTTTTAATGAAAAGCAAGTGGATGAAGTAATGAAACTGGCTGAAAGTGATTCAGGAAAATATATTCAGTCACCCACTGCTGACTATAGAATCATTAAACACCGGCATTGGTTCATTATTAGCCCGGTTGTGGCTATTGAATCGGGTAATATAATTATTGAAGCAGGAGAGAAGGAAATCGTTTTTTCGTTAGGAACACTTCATATTGAGACAACCTTAAATCTCATCTCGCCTAAGGCGAGACAAACTTCAAACGAAGCAGTATTGCTGGATGCAAAGGAAATTCAATTTCCGCTGCTGCTCCGCAAGAGAAAAACCAGCGATTACTTCTATCCCTTAGGCATGAAAAAAAAGAAGAAGCTCAACCGTTTCCTTATAGACCTGAAACTTTCTGCACCGGAAAAAGAAAAAGTATGGGTGATTGAAAGTAACCAGCGAATCATCTGGGTGGTTGGTTACCGGATTGATGAACGGTTTAAAATAACGGAGAATACAAAGACGGCATTCCAACTTACTTTATTATCTTCCAAATAAACTGGGGTTCTTCAATTGTTCCAGTATAGATTCAAACAGGGCTGGCTGCATAGCTGCTATCAACGCTATTGTAAACCCAAACCCAAACAGGCTGCCCCAAAGGTGGGCATCATGGTTTATGTTATCACCACCTTTTTTTGACATGGTAACACAGTAAACGATATACAAAACAGCATACACAAGAGCTGATATTTTTATGGCACCATAGAGGTAGATGCTTCCCCACGGATCAAAAACAACCGCTGCAAATACAATAGCAGATACGGCACCGGATGCACCAAGACAATGATAGTTATAATTATCTTTTTGTTTAAAGTAAGTTGGTAAGTCAGATGCAATAAGGGCAAGAAAGTAAAGAACGATGTATGCAATATTTCCACCAAGCCCATAAAGTGAAAAATAAATTTCTACCACCTGCCCAAAAAAAAGCAAGGTGAACATGTTGAAGAACAGGTGGATGTAATCGGCATGTATAAAACCACTGGTGATAAAACGATAAAACTGGTTGTGTCGCTTTACTCCATACGGCCACATGATAGTTTTTGACATTACTTCCTGGTTATTCATGGCTATCAGCGATATTATTACATTGACAACTATAAGTGCAAGAGTAACGGGATAATTTGCTACGTCATTCATCCTTTAAAATTAGAAGTTTATCTTAATCAGCTATGATGATATTTTTCATTGCGAAGAATAGTGCAGGCACGGTACACCTGTTCGGCTAAAATAAGCCGAACCAATTGATGTGGGAAAACTAATTGCGATAAACTCCATTTATAATCAGCTCTTTTCAAAACAGCTTCATCAATACCATAAGCACCGCCGATTAAAAAAATAATTTGCTTTGTGCTTTCATTGGCCCTTGCCTGTATAAAATTTGCAAGACCTTCTGAGTTCATTTGTTTTCCTCTTTCATCAAGCACAATAAGGTAGTCATCTTCCTTTAGCCATTCTATAATCATTTTACCTTCCTTCTTTTTTAGATCAAGTTCATTCAACATCCCGGCATTTTTGGGAACTGGAATAATATTCCATCCTACTTTGAAATACTTCGAAATGCGGCGGGTAAATTCTTCCACACCTTCCTTTATGTATGGTTCATTGTTTTTTCC
>JAJAZO010000454.1 GCA_026785745.1 Chitinophagaceae bacterium
ATATTACCGAATGGAAAATTTGAAGCGGTGGCAGATAACCGGGGTGATGATGCTGCAGAAGGATGGTAATAATGAATAATTAAAAATTAATAGTTAATAATTATGAGCTCCCTTGGAAAAGAATTTTTGGAAACAGTTGTTCGCCGGTTAAAATATTACAAGGACCTTGGCAATAAAACGATTGAGCAATTAGGCGACTGGGATTTCCATTACCAACCGAATGAAGAATCCAACAGTATTGCCATCATCATTCAGCACATGGCTGGCAATATGCTGAGCCGCTGGACAAATTTTTTAACCGAAGACGGTGAAAAAGAATGGCGGCAGCGGGACGATGAGTTTGCTATACATGAATACAAAAAGGAGCAATTACTGGAGCTGTGGGAAAAGGGATGGGCCTGTTTCTTTGATGCCGTGGAGTCGCTGAAGAAAAAGGATTTGAAAAAAATAATTTATATCCGTCAGGAACCATTGTCTGTTATTGATGCCATCAACCGGCAATTGGCACATTACCCCTATCATGTGGGGCAAATCATCCACATTGCCAAGATAATTAAGGGCAAAAACTGGAACAATCTATCCATTCCAAAAGGTCATTCGCAGGTGTATAATGATACGGCAGAAATAAAAGACCCGGCGAATAAATTTTAAAAAAGAAGCTGCTTCATGAAATTAATATTCTTGTTTTCATCTTTTACATCTGGCAAATCTTTTGTTAAGAAGTAGTAAATGGGAAAATGATATATTGCCAGCTACGATTAAAATTTACTATCCTTCAAACCACCTGCCATTCATACTCAGTTGCCCCTCCTTCTTCCTATTAATTGGTACTGAATTTGCCTTAAGGGAACGATTGCCTACTTTTACAACTTAATTGACTGAACCTGAGGAGATTTAAAAAAATATTGAAGTGGTTTTTCCTTACCCTGCTTTTCCTCATTGTCGGGTTATATATTTTTATACAAACTCCCTGGGGGCAAAACTGGATAGCCCGGCAGGTTACCAAGCGGCTGAGTCGTGACCTGCAGACCAAAGTCACTATTAAGCATGTTGATTTTTCTCTTTTAAACAATATGCACCTCCATGATGTATTGATAGAAGACCGCAAAGGAGACACTCTCTTATATGCTGGTGATGTAAAAGTGAGAATCACAGACTGGTTCATATTTAAAAAAGAAGCCGAACTAAAATATATAGGGCTTGAAAATGCAATCATAAAATTTCAACGGACAGATTCTGTCTGGCAGCATCAATTCATATTAGATTATTTTTCTTCTCCCTCCACCGGAAAGAAAAAGAAAAAGGCAGGTATTCTTTTCAACCTGAAAAAGGTGGAAATGACCAACGTTTCTTTCTTAAAAAAAGATGGCTGGTTAGGCCAGGATATGTTTATGCGGGTTGGCGGCATGAAGCTGGATGCCGATAGTCTGAGCCTTGCCGGAAATACTTACGACATCACTTCTTTAGTATTAAAAGACCCGGTTGTAGCATTGCATAGTTATTCAAAACTGAAACCAGTTTCCGATATTATTTCTGCTGTAGTAGTAGCTGATCATGCTGATGAAATCCGGAAAGCCATTTCCTGGAATAGCAGCCAAATGAGTTTTAAAATTGGTAATCTTAAAATCATTAATGGCACCTTTAAATCTGACAAACAACTCAACAGGGAACCCCTTCCGTATTTTGACGGGCAAAATATTCTCTTTACAGAAATAAATGGTGAGCTCAGCAATGCCAGTTTTATTGGCGATACTGTTTATTCGAGGTTGAAATTAACCGCCAAAGAAAGAAGCGGATTAGAATTAAAGAACCTGTCAGCCGATGTAAAGTTAACACCACAGGGAATGGCATTCAGCAATATGGACCTTGTTACCAACAGAAGCACCCTTCGCAATTACTTTTCTATGTCGTATGATGATATGAGTGATATGGGTGATTTCATTCACAAAGTAAAAATGGCTGCGGTATTTGATGATTCTTATGTGGATAGTGATGACCTCGCCTTCTTTGCCCCGGCAATGAAAACCTGGAAAAAGAAAATAAGCCTGAAAGGAAAAGTAAGAGGAACAGTGGATGATCTTGTAGCAAGAGAAATGATTGTTAAGGCAGGCAACAGCACTATTTTAAATGGTGATATTTCCCTGACAGGGTTACCCGACATCAATCAAACCTTTATTGATTTTAAAGCCAATGATTTCAGAACAACCTATAGCGACGCTGCTACATTTATACCGGCCATTCGCCGGGTAACAAATCCTGACCTCCGTAAAATTCAGTATGTAAATTTCAAAGGCAGCTTCACTGGTTTTATAAAAGATTTTGTAACCTTCGGCACTATACAAACTAATCTCGGCACCATTACAAGTGATATTAACATGAAGTTGCCCGTTGGTAAAGACCCGATTTATTCGGGCAGCATTGCTACGGATAATTTTCGTCTCGGAGAATTTATTGGCAATAAAAAAATAGGTTCCGTTTCACTTGCCGGCACAGTAAAAGGTAGTGGCTTTAATGAAAAAAGCCGTAACACAACCATTGATGGAACCATCCGTTTTGCCGACTATAATAATTACCGGTATGAAAACATTGCCATAAAAGGGAAGCTTGATAAAAAACTGTTCGAAGGAGTTGCCTCTATCAACGATAAAAATGCCGACCTTACTTTAAACGGTGTTATTGACTTTAACGGTAAAACACCAAGGTTTGATTTGGTAGCCGATGTAGTAAATGCCAACCTGAAAAACCTGAAACTGATAAAAGACAGTGTGACATTTGCAGGCAAACTCAATATTAATTTTACAGGTGATGGCATTGAGAATTTTTTAGGCAATGCAAGAATAACAGATGCTGAAATAACAAAAGATGGCCGTCGTCTTCCTTTCGATTCGCTGATTGTGTCATCCCAATACATTGATGGTGTAAAAACACTGACTGCTCTATCCAATGAGTTTGAGGCAAAAATAGATGGCGACTTCAACCTTGCCGGTCTTCCTGATGCATTTACTTTTTTCCTTAACAAATATTACCCGGCTTATGTAAAAGCCCCAAAAAAATACCCGGCTAATCAAAACATTAAATTCAATATTACCACTTACAATGCAGATGAATATTTGCAATTGATTGATTCCAGTCTTAAAGGTTTCAACAACAGTCATTTTGAAGGCAACCTTAATCTTGCCAATAATGAACTAAATTTTACAGCAGAAGTACCACAGTTTAAATTCCGGCAATACAATTTTGACCAGATAAAAATAATAGCCAAAGGAACGGCAGACAGCCTTGTACTGACAGGGGAAACAAAAAATATTTATATCAATGACAGTCTGAGTATACCACAGGCAGTGTTCCGGGTAAAAGCAAGAAATGATTCATCACAGGTAAGCATTGTTACAGGTGCCAATCAAACAGTGGAAAAAGCTGACATCAATGCATTGGTTCTAACTTATAACGATGGTGTAAAAATTGACTTTGACCCGTCCAGTTTTACGATAAATGGCAAGACATGGTCTATTGACGAAAATGGTGAACTGGAGTTCAGAAGTAATAATCCAGCAAAAGGCCAGTTGGTGCTGCGGGAAGGCGAACAAAAAATAATGCTGAAAACGCAACAGTCGCCTAAAGGAAACTGGAACGATCTGCAAGTAGAACTGACGAAAATAAACCTCGGTGATTTCGCCCCTTTCTTCTTACCAAAAAACAGGCTGGAAGGATTGATTTCGGGTAACATACTGGTAGAAGATCCGACAAATAACTTAACAATTACTTCGGATGATATACAAACACAATACCTGCGGTTAGATAATGACTCATTAGGAGCAGTAAAAACTTCACTGGCTTATGATAATAAAACAAAAAAGCTGAAAATAAAAGGCAACACATTGAACCAGGAAAACTATCTTGGTTTTGATGCCAATATTTTTTTAGGCCAGAATGCCAGGGATAATATCATTGCACTAAAAGCAAGAAATTTCGAAATAAAAATTCTTGAACGTTTCCTTGGAACTCTTTTCACCGATATGCGGGGATACCTGACAGGTGATATTAATCTCTCCGGCGAATTTCAAAACCTGAATATTGCAGGGAAAGGACGATTAAAAGATGCAGGGTTAAAAGTAATCTTTACACAATGCTTTTATAAAATACAGGATACAGATATAGAGCTGACCCCGGAAAAAATAAACCTGGATGGTATCGTACTCACAGATACAGTTACGGGCAACCCGATTTATATCTCCGGCGGTATGGAACATCAGGCATTTAAAAACATGTTTTATAACCTTGACATTTCTACCCAGAAGCCTAATACAACCAGCGATAATAATAACAAACCCGTATTATTGCTCAACACCACTTATAAAGACAACAAACAATTTTATGGCAGGGTAAAAGGCACCGGTTCTTTAACGTTAGCAGGGCCGCAGTCTGAAATGTTTATGACAATTAATGCTATTGCTTCTGATAAAGACAGCAGCAACATTACTATTCCGGCAGCTACGGGCCGTGAGTCGGGCATTGCCGATTTCCTGGTAGAAAGAAAATATGGACGGGAAATGGATGACAGTGCTTTTAATAAGAATGCTACCAATATTATTTATGATGTAGAAGTAACAGCAACGCCGATGGTAACTGTAAAAGTGGTACTGGATGAACTGACAGGTGATGAAATAAAAGGAAAGGGTTCGGGCACATTGCAACTTCGTTCTGGCACATCTGAACCTTTATCTCTTCGTGGCCGGTTCGATATAGAGGAGGGAGATTACTTGTTTACTTTCCAGTCTTTTTTCAAAAAACCTTTTGTGCTAAAAAAAGGCGAAAACAATTTTATCGAATGGTCAGGCGATCCATATGATGCAAGAATAAACCTGACGGCTGTGTACACTGCCAGCAATGTGAGCTATGGGCCATTGGCATCTTCATTGCAGGGGCTTGATCAAAGCCAGGCCATCTCCCGTGCAAGGGGCGATGTGTATGTGGTAGCCAAACTGACGGAAAAACTATTTCAGCCAAAATTCAGTTTCAGTCTTGATTTTCCACCCGCCAGTGTAGTAAATAGTGAGCCATCGCTTGCTTTTGGTTTGCAACAGTTGCAGAAGAATGAGAATGAAATGAACAAGCAGGCTACTTACCTGGTGGTACTCGGTGTTTTTGCACCGGTAGAAAGCGGAACTGGCTTTTCTCTGAGTGAAGTAGCCACCAATAGTTTATCCGGAATATTTTTTAATGTAATAAATGAGCAGGTAAAGAAAATTGTATCTAATATTTTTAAAACCGATAAGCTGAATTTTAATTTCAGCAGTTCCGTTTATAACAGAAATGTAATTGGTACCGGCACCGGCGGGTTTAACTTAGGCAGTAATGTAAATGCGTCTATTGGCAGCTCGTTATTTAAGAACAGGATAATAGTAACAGTAGGCGGTAGTGTAGAGGGAGTTTTAACTGGTAACACCCAGCAAAATGTCGGGTTTCTTAAAGACTTTACAATCGAAATATTAATTAATCAAAGTGGCACCTTCAGAGCTAATCTTTTTTTACGGGATAATGTGGACTACCTCACTTCTACTACAGGAGCCGGAAGGCAAAACCGCACCGGCCTTGGTCTTTCTTACCGCAAAGATGTTGACCATATCGGCGATTTGTTCAGGAGAAAGAAAAACAAAAAACCGTCTCCGCCGGTAGAACAAAAACCTGAAGCCATTGCCCCTGTAGCAGCTGCAAAAGAAGAAGAAGATCCTGAAAAGAAGTAATGCTGCATTTCCTGCTTATTCGGTAGTGTCTCAGTTTGAAATAGCTTGGAACCACATAGACATATAGAACACATTATAAATACACACATAGCTTCAGAGTTAACTATGTGAAAACCCCGCCTGCCGGACGGGCATGTATGCTTCTTATGTGTCTATGTGGTTCAACTTCATTTAACTATGTCAATATTCAAACTGATACAC
>JAJAZO010000455.1 GCA_026785745.1 Chitinophagaceae bacterium
ATTAAAGTGATGATTAAATAATTTCGCCTCCAATCATTACCATATCAATTAGATTGCTACCAAATGAATAAGGCAGGTAAGCCAGAGAAGGAACAGGTTTTGTAAATATAAGATTGGCTTTTTTCCCGACCATAATACTGCCTAATTCATCCTGTAATTCCATAGCATAAGCACCATTGATTGTAGCAGCATTGATGGCTTCTTCCGGCAGCATTTTCATTTGTATGCAGCTCATGGCTATAGCAAGATTCATATTACCAGATGGGGATGATCCGGGATTAAAGTCTGTGGCCAGAGCAATAGCACAACCTGCATCAATTAATTTTCTGGCTGGTTGAAATGGCATCCGCAAAAAGAATGCTGCTGTTGGTAATAATGTTCCAATAGTAGTTGAGTTAGCCAGTGCATTAATCGCATCATCATCCATTGTTTCCAGATGGTCAACCGAAACTGCTTCCAACTTCACTCCCACTTGTGTGCCGCCAGATAGGTTTAATTGATTGGCATGAATCTTTGGTTTTAGCCCATAATTCATTCCTGCAATGCAAATGATTTCTGTTTCTTCCGGCGAAAAGAAACCGGTTTCGCAAAACACATCTATATAATCTGCCAGTTTTTCTTCAGCAATCACAGGGAGCATTTCATTAATGATAAGGTCAATATACCCCTGGTGATTTTCTTTGTACTCTACCGGGTATGTATGAGCACCCAAAAAAGTTGCTTTAATTGGGATAGGTGATGTTTCTTTCAGTTTTTTTATAACCCGCAGCATTTTTAATTCTCCTTCTACGGATAATCCATAACCACTTTTTATTTCCACTGCACCTGTACCCAACTGCATAATCTCCTGCAACCTTGCCCATGCTGATCGTAATAAATCAAGTTCACTTGTTTCAGCAATTTTCTTTGCAGAGTTTAGTATGCCTCCTCCTTTAGCAGCAATTTCTGCATAACTTATTCCCCGTATTTTATCAATAAACTCTTCTTCCCTGCTGGTGGCAAATACAATATGCGTATGACTATCGCACCAGGCGGGAAGCACTATCTGACCTGATGCATCAATTAAATTATCGTTGTTGTTATCTGTCCAGCCAAGGTTATCCATTTCGCCATATTCTGCTATAATTCCATTCTCGATAACGAGGTAGGCATTTTCTATACATGGCAATACTGCCAATTCTTTTCCCCGTAGCAATTCATTTTGCTGACGGATATTAACGAGCTGCTTGATATTTGTAATAATAGTAGCTGGCATAGCCCTGCTAATTTAGTTGTAAAAACTGAGTAGAACGAAAACAAAAAAGCCGTCCCACTTTTGGCGGAACGGCTTACATATTTTTACTTAACGATTAGTAAGGTAAAATTACAATACGGGCAAGACCGCTTGGTCCTGTCCATCCAATTTTCAGGTAATAAGTACCGGTACCCGGACATGTAGTTACAGCACCTGCTGCATCTAATCCAAATGTTACAGTCGCATTAAACAGATTTGTAGCATGTGCTACTTTTCCACTTACCATCCTGAAATTACAATCCTGGCGGATAATTAATGGCTGGGTGACAGATGTTTTGAATGGATTACCAAAACGGTTGGTACCCCATTCGGCAACACCAGTAGTAGTTCCTTCTGTTTGTGTTCCTGTAGTGGTAATAACAATGCCATTATTAAAACTAAACACTCTTTGTCTTGCCACCTGCCAGTTACGTTGCTGGCCATTATCAAACGTTATCGATATGTTGCTGCTGGTAATGGTATGCGTAATAGTAGTAAGTGTTACCAGGTTGATAAGTAAACCACCGCTTACATTGGTGTACGTTTGTGTGCCATTTAAAGTAATACTTTTATTATCGCCAAGGCGGGTAACTTTAAAATTCTGGAAACTCACATTCAGTATAGCTCCGGCGTTTTTCCAACGTACACCCTGTGCCATAGAAATTACAATAACACCGTTACGGCTACGATTACCAAGGCAATTGCTTCCGTTGTAGGTAATAGTAATCGTTCGGGGGCTGCTAAGCGTATCAACTGCAATAGTTGCATCACAAATACTGGATTGAATATCCCCGTTGCGGCCTGCAAAACCGGCAGTAATTTCCAGTGCTGCATTCGCATCATTAGCCACACCATCTATCTCGGTTGAAAAACGGGACTGGTCGTCAGAATGAAGCGTTGTTTCTGTATAATAATCTGTAGCAGTAATTTTTTCTTTTTGACAGGAAGTGAAAAGGAGAGATAAAGAAAAAATAGCTGTAGGAAGGGATAGGATCCGGGATTTCATAAAAGGGTTTTTGATTAAAAATGAAATAGACTCTCCATAGACAGGTTAGAAGTTTATGGGTTTATTGGTTGACTTTTTATTGTAAAAAATAGTTGGCAGGCAATCTCTATTAACGTTACCATACCATATTTAGTGCTTGAAAAAGTCCGGAAATCTACGATAGTGAAGATGAAAATTTACGTTTTAGTTACCCTGCTATAAGGCATTCACAATGGTTTTCTTCATCAACCAATCCGTTTGCGGATCATCGCCCAACATAAAAACATGGGTACTAAATTTTTCAAAGCCCCATTGGGTATAAAAATCAATAGCCCGATGATTTTCTTCCCACACTCCTAGCCAGATTACAGTTGCCATTTTAGATGCAGCTATCTCAATACATTTTTGCATTAATGCTTTACCAACGCCTTTGCCTATAGAATTGACGGTAGCATATATCCGGGCTATTTCTATGGCAACTATATTGCCTAATTCCGGCGGGTTATTATTTTCCCGCATTCGTACATAGCCAACCGGTTCATTTCCATCATAAGCCAGCAGGAAAATATTGCCGGCTGTGCCAACTTCCTTCATCAATGCTTCTTTAGAAAAAGTTTCATTCATGAATTTATCTATGTTTTCCGTTGTATTCTGCGAAGCAAATGTGTCAAGGAAAGTCTGGCGACTAATGTCTGCAATGAGTTCTGCATCATTAATAGTGGCAATGCGAATAGTTATCATAGCTGAAAACTATAAAATTATTTTCATCTGGAAACCTTCTTCTTTTAGTGATAGATTTGTACAAATTGTAATCCCATTGTCCGAAAAAGAAACACATTACCCTGTCCTCATTATAGGTGGTGGCCCCATCGGGTTGGCTTGTGCATTAGAGGCAAATAAAGCCGGTCTCCAGCATTTGATATTAGAAAAAGGTACTCTTGTCAATTCGTTATATAATTACCCCGTTAATATGACCTTCTTCTCTACCTCAGAAAGATTAGAGATAGATAACATTCCGTTTGTATCCAATAATGCGAAACCAACAAGAAACGAAGCATTGGAATATTATCGCAGGGTAGCCGTATCAGGCCGGGTAAATATTCATCTCTTTGAAGAAGCGCTGGAGGTTAAAAAAGCTGATAACCTTTTTAGTATTGTAACAGGTAAAAAAATTTATTCGGCAGATAATATTATTATCTGCACCGGCTTCTATGATATTCCCTATTTATTAAATGTGCCTGGCGAAGATTTGCCAAAAGTTACTCATTACTATAAAGATCCTCACTACTATGCCTTTCAAAAGATAATTGTTGTTGGCGGGCAAAACTCAGCGGTAGATGCTGCACTGGAAACATGGCGCAAAGGCGCAGCAGTAACGATGGTTATCCGCAAGGAAGAAATCGGGCAGCGGGTAAAAT
>JAJAZO010000456.1 GCA_026785745.1 Chitinophagaceae bacterium
AAGAATAACCGGGCAAGGTTTGAAATAAAACACAATACCTACCGGCTTATTGTTTTTATAAGTTATGATTCCGGAAGAGTGGTAATACGTTTCGTTGGCACTCATACAGAGTATGACAGAATAGACCCGGAAACAATCTGATAAATTATTTTTATGAAGCAATGGCTGCCTATATCAACTGAACAGGAATATAAAGATGCGGCTCAACGCTTTGAGGAAATCTATGATGCAGAGAAAGACTCTCCTCATTACAAAGAAATGCTGCTCCTGTCTCTTCTGATTAATGATTATGAAAAAAAACATTTCAACCTCCTGGAAGTTGACCCGGTAGAAATGATTAAAATCCGCATGGAAGATTTTGGTTATACCGCATCAGATTTAGCCAAAGAGTATGGTGACAAGGGAACTGTAAGCAAAGTACTCAACTATAAACAAGCTCTTTCACTCACCATGATTCGAAAGTTCAGCAAGCTGCTCCGCATACCTGCTGATGCTCTTACCAAAGAGTATAAGCTGCATGTGTAGTTTATATCTCCCACCAATTTTTTCCTGAATATTGAGTATTAATAACAAGCGGTTCACCAATCTTCGGCGTCATCACCGCAACGTTTAACTCTTTTGCCTTTCCCATCACTCTTTTAATGGGTTCATGCCAGGCATGCATTCCCAACCTGAACTTACCCCAATGCACGGGCATTAATGCTTTGGCTTTTAAATCAACTGCGGCCTGCACCGTTTCCTCCGGCATCATATGTATCAATGGCCACATCGTATTGTACTGGCCAGATTCGAGAATCGCCAAATCAAACGGATCATACTTTTCACCTATTGCTGCAAAATGTGTGTCGTATCCTGAATCACCTCCGAGATAAAAATTATGTGTTGCTGTTTTTAATATAAAGGACGACCACAATGTTTGCCCCCTTTTAACTCCTCGTCCTGAAAAGTGACGGGCCGGTGCCGCTATCAATTGCATTGTTGAATCTAACTGTTCTGATTGCCACCAGTCCATTTCCGTTATTATATTTTCATCCACTCCCCAATGTTTTAAATGAGAACTGATACCGAGTGAACAATATATTTTGCTCACTTTGTTTCTGAGCTTACGGATAGTTTTAAAATCAAGATGGTCGTAATGGTCATGTGTAAGGATTAAATAATTTATAGGCGGCATATCATCTGCATTGTATTCATTACTACCTGAAAAAGCTTTTACCATAAAAGATACCGGAGCCGCATTGCCACTGAATACAGGGTCAACCAGGAAATTTTTATTCCCTGCTCTCAATAAATAAGAAGAATGGCCAAACCATACAATAACCGGATCATCAGCATCCAATTTATTCAAACCCGTTTTTACAAAAGGTAATTTAACCAGAGGCAATGTATCAGGATGCTTTTTAAAAAACTCCTTTGTCATCTTCCAGTATGAAACTCCTTCCGGCTTCATTGCTGTAGGAGATAGATTCTGAAAGGCACCGTCTTTATAATTGGGAGATTGCTGTAACCGTTGTAAAAGTTTTCCTGAGGGAAGCTTACCCGTAACCTTTAATGACATGATGATACTATTTTCAGCCCGCAAATTACCACCCATTCACCTGCCAGCTACTCAATTTCGGTGAACAAACAATATTGAACCGTGAATGAATCTGCCGCATAATACTAAAGCCTTTTAACCACAATACGATTAGGCGTAAGATGGGTAATTACAACCTGTATTGTATCCCCTTCTTTTACGGTATCTATTTCGGGGCCGGTAATGGACAGTTTAGCCTGCATCTTATCGCCAAACAGGTTTAAATAAACGGCATGGGGAGACAACTTATACACTATTGCTTCTATCTCAATTTTATTATTAAAATGCTGTAGTGCTTTTTTATATTCAGGGAAATAGTTGTGGGAGAAAAGTTCTGCAACAATACTATTCGGCTTTTCTACATTTAAAAGTTTAAAAGCAATTGCTTCGTTGGCCGCTGTTTCCACCGGTTCTCTTTCCCATTTTGACAGTTGAATAGGAAACAGAATATAACTGTCTATTTCTTTTACGAAAAACCTGCCATCCACTATTTTCAGATACCCGGAAAACCTGTTTTCGATAGCGGCTTTCTGCACCAGCAAACTAATAGTTTCATTATGCGTAAATTTTACATTGTACGCCGTCATCTTATCTCCCCTGTCTGATAGTTTGAGCTGAAAACTTACTCCATCACCTAATCTGTACTGATGTGGCTTTTTTCCACTCCCTGCTTCTGTAGTTTTACAATTAACCGCCTTGCTTTTGTTATTTTGCAAGTACTCAATAGTGGCAAACTGCTTCTCGTAGTTGATGAATGAAATTTTTCCTTTGTATAATTCTTCTTCCATAAAAGTAATTATGCAAATTTATGCGTAAGCAGAATAACTAACCATTAAAATAAACAGCCCCGGTTAATTACAAAATTCACTCCTATATTTATTGCTTAATTTTCTATCATGTCAACACATCTTCTTAACCGCTCCACTTTTGGCGACCCCAGCAACTCTGGTAATTTAATGACGATTGAAGAAGCCATCAGTTTATTAAACGAATGGGTGCCCAACGAAAAGCTTCGCCTGCACATGAAGCAAGTGGCGGCCAATATGAAGGCATGGGCCATTGAAAAAGAAAGTGCCAATGAACAAACAGCATTAAAATGGGAACTGGCTGGCCTGCTGCATGATGCTGACTGGGAAAAATATCCTGATGACCACTGCCGTATTATTATTGAAGAATTAGAACGAAGAAATATTGACCCGGATGTTATTCATTGTATAGCTTCCCATGGACCAAAAGTGTTTGGAGTAGAGCCGGTGAGTAAAATGGATAAGATGATCTATGCCATTGATGAGCTTTCCGGCTTTATTCATGCTGCTGCATTAATTCGACCCACACTATATGAAGGATTAGAAGTAAAAAGTGTTTTGAAAAGACTAAAGACTCCTTCCTTTGCCGCCCAGGTAAACCGTGATGATATTACGGACGCATTATCAAGGATTAATCTTCAATTAGAAGACTTGATTCAGTTCATTATCTCCCACCAAAAGGACGTTTCGTAAAATTTCCTCGTAAAAAAACATTACAATTTTTTTAAACCTGACAGATTAAACCCGGTCACAAAGCCCGACCGTGTATCCAAACCCTTTGTAAAAAACATTAATTCACCAAAAAAGTAAATCATTTATGAGGAAGTTTTACGCTTTACTCGCCGGGCTATTTATGTGCCTGGCTGTTAGCAACATCTCCGCACAAACCAGTACCCCCGACGTAGCGAATTTCACTTTCGTTGTTAATGCCCCTAACAACGATGTAGTATTTACCAACACCTCCACTATCAGTACCATCGGCGGTTTTCGCCGTGCCGTCTGGAGTTTTGGTGATGGAACTGTTGCAATTACCCCGCCGCTGGCAGGTACGCAACACCATTATCAATCAGCAGGCACTTATACTGTTTGCCTGAAAATTTTCAGGTATGAACCTAACCTGAACGACTCTGTGTTAACTGCACAGATTTGTAAAACAGTAGTGATCGAAACTAATTGCAGAGCCAATTTTGAATCACCCGGCATTTCTACATCTAACACACCTCTTGGAAGATACTTTGTAGCACAGCCGTGGCATAATCAAAATAAAAAGCCAACAAGAATTTGCTGGACATTTGGTGATGGCCGGGATACCTGTATTCAATACCCCGCAAATTATACCGGCGTATATGGTGTTTTCCATTTGTACTCCCAACCCGGCAACTATAATGTATGTGTATCTATTCAATACGATGGCGGTTGCCAGGCACAAAGTTGTCGTGTAATAGAAATAATTGCACCCGATATATGCGGTGCAAATTTTGAAAGAATAGAATTAGCTGCAATAACCAATCCGCTGAATGCTACCTTCAAAGCATTCCCATGGCATAGCAATAATAAAAAGCCGGTAAGAATATGTTGGGAATTTGGCGATGGCAGGGATACCTGCATTCAATACAGCAATACATTTCCCGGACCTTATACAGTTAATCATACCTATCTCAACGCTGGCTTGTACAACGTATGTGTAAAGATTCTGTACCAGGGTGGTTGCGAAGCAAGAAAATGTGAACCAGTAAGGATTGGAAGACCGGATAGCTGCCGGGCAAATTTTGTACGGTTGCCCCTGACTCCATCCAACAATCCGCTGACTGTTGTTTACAAAGCATTACCCTGGCATAACAATAATAAAAAACCTGCCCGCATCTGCTGGCAGTTTGGTGATGGCACCGATACTTGTATCAATTACCTGAATATCTATAGCGGTCAATATACCGTTCCGCATACTTATAGCCAACCGGGTTTATATGAAGTATGTGTAAAGATTAATTACTACGGTGGTTGCGAAGCAAGAAAATGTGAAGAGGTACGGGTTGTAAGACCAGACACTTGCCGTGCAGATTTTGAAAAAATTCCGGTTCTTTCTACCAACAATCCTTTACAAGCTTATTTTAAAGCACTGCCGGGGCATAATAATAACCGTAAACCTTCTAAAGTTTGCTGGACATTTGGTGATGGCAGAGATACCTGTATCAACTATCCGGAAAACTACACTGGTCTGTATGGTGTTAATCATACTTATAATCATCCGGGACAGTATGAAGTATGTGAAAAGATTCTCAACTATGGCGGTTGCGAAGCCAGGAAATGTAAGCCTGTAGTAATCACACAGCCAGATATTTGCAGGGCAGATTTTGAAAGACTACCATTAACTGCCGGCACTACACCACAAACAGTTGTCTTCAAGGCATTGCCATGGCATAATAATAATAAAAAGCCGGTAAAAATTTGCTGGACATTTGGTGATGGCACTGATACCTGTATTAATTATACTCCAAATCATACCGGTCCTTATGTGGTGCCACATCATTACAGCCAGCCGGGGCAGTACGAAGTATGTGTGAAGATTCTATATGCAGGCGGATGTGAAGCAAGGAAATGCAAAGTCGTAGAAATCATACATCCTGATAGTTGCCGTGCTGATTTTGAAAGGTTGCCATTTACAACGGGCAATACACCATTGACTGTTGGCTTCAAAGCATTGCCATGGCATAATAATAATAAAAAGCCGGTGAGAATATGCTGGACATTTGGTGACGGTACCGACACCTGTATTAATTACACGCCAAACCATACTGGCCCTTATGTGGTAGCTCATCGTTACAATCAGCCGGGTCAATATGAAGTGTGTGTGAAAATTATATATGCAGGCGGATGTGAAGCAAGGAAGTGCAGGGTGGTATCAATACCTCCTCCACAAGTAAATTGTTCCGTAAACTTATTTGAAATCACTCCATCTATTACCAGTTTGGTTCGTGGCTTCCTGGCAGTACCCCAGACAGAGCCAACAAGAAGGCCGGAACGTATCTGCTGGTATTTTGGAGATGGCGAGGATACTTGTATCATGATAGACCCTTCGCAACCATTGCCTGATCTAACTATTCGTCACACTTATCCAGGACCAGGAGTGTACAGAGCTTGTGTAAAAATCCTGTTTCAGGGTGGTTGCATTGCACAAAGTTGTCGTGAAGTAGTAATCCGTGCTGCCAGTAATGTATGTGGTGGGTATATGACCGATTCTCTTACTGGCCCACGAACATTTAAGTTCAAAGGGTTCAGTATTCATAATCCAAATGATGAAGTGCTGTCTTACCGCTGGTCGTTTGGTGATGGTACCAGTGCCCTTGGCCGTGAAGTAACGCATACTTATAGCCAGGGCGGCGATTACAGGGTATGCCTGACTATTAAAACAAGACTGGGGTGTGAAACCAATATTTGTAAAACAGTAAGGGTGCCGGGAAATAATCAACCTGCATTGGTGCTAACACCTAACCCTGTGGTAAATGAACTACATGCCCAGTTCTTCTCAACACATACCGAACAAGTAAATATCAGAATAATGAATGGGTTTGGCGTGCAGGTGAGGGCTTATACCCGCAATGCAACGGTTGGTCCCAATAACTGGGGTTTCGATCTGGCAACTTTAATGCCCGGTATTTATACATTCATTATTCAATCACCTAATCAATTGGCAAGTGCCCTATTTATAAAACTGTAATTACCTTTTTCTTACGTCAGGGCTAACAAACAAAAGCCGTCTCTTCCTGAGTATATCGAAGGATTGAGGCGGCTTTTTACATTTGAGCAGGTAACGATCTAATATTTGTGAAGACAAGGAATTGAAAAATGTAAAGCCCGGTACAAATGTCCAATTGAAAATATTAAAGTTTAAGTTATCAGCTAAAAGCCAAATTTATAACTGTCAACCCAATCCACTGTTGAAAGTAGCAAGATAAGGGCTTATTCGGCAGCCATCATAGAAGCTAACCCAGTTAGCCAGTGGTCTTTTTTGTCAATTAGTTTGCCGCTTATTATCACTATATAAGAATAGATAAAACATCCTTCAAGATATTCTTTTTTTAATGTCGGCTTTGCTGCCCAACAATAATGTCCTTGTATAAAATTTTGTAATGTCGGGTTTGATTTTAGTCCAAAGTTGTTGTGTCAGTTTCTATCCATTCTAAGGAAACTTTCCAATAGTAAAATTATATCGTCTGTTTGAAATCATTTATATCATACCAGACATCTTTGCCAATTGCACTAAAGCGGTGCTATCCCTTGCACCTAAACGTTCCATCATATTGCTGCGGTGATTTCCTACGGTATTGACACTAATGAACAAACTTTTGGCAATTTCCTTGGTATCCCAATCCTCAGCTATCAGTTTCAATACGTCTTTTTCCCTGGTGGACAACAAATCATGTCCTGCCGAATCTTTTGTTTCAGAATGGAATGTTTGTACAAATTTATTTTCAGAACCATAAGAAAAGCGAATCCAGTAATAAGGATATTCTTTTTTGATCAGGTGATGAATGTTTTGTACATAATTGAGTGTGAAGGTGAAATTATTTTGTTCATCGCTTTGCAATGGCATTCCCTGTGAAAAAATTCGAATGGGTCTGTTGTCAGTACGCATATACTTCATATTACTATGATGAATTTTCATATTGGTTCTGTCTTCAGTAGGGATTTTTTGAAGCACCTTTGTAAACCAGTCTACCGATTCATAAGGAAAACTTGCATAGTCTGGGTGCAAGAGCCCTAAGATGCTAATCATTCGTTCATTGCTTGTTCCTTCGGGCAAAGGTCCCCAAAACTCCATGTGTCCAACTTCAAGCTCAGGTGAATAGGTTTTATGATTGAAGATGGTTAGGTGGGAGTCTGTGCCCTTAACCCCTTTTAATAAAAATTCAAGTTCTTCCAGGTATTCTTCTCGCCTGTCCAACTGATGTTCTCCATAAACATAATGAGAAAGCTGAGCCACACGGTTATAAATGGATTCTACCTTTCGCAAACCAATGAGGTAGGGAGAAATTTCAATTGGGCTCATTAAAATAGAGTTTTGTTTTAAAAATAGTGATTTTCACTATTGCACTAGTGAAAACTAACTAAATACCTGGTATTCCTGCTAAATCTCCTATTTAACAAGTACCTGGAATAGCGATTCTCACTATTGCCTGCCCTCACCCACGACCATAATTTTGGATCACTGAAATTAACCTTTACCACATAAAAAAGCCTAATGATAATTCCTGACAAGATTAAAAGCGATGACTTGGTGGTTCAATTAAAAAACAGAAGCAAATATGCTTTTTCGGTTTTGTATGACAATTATGCTTCAGCACTTTTAGGTATTGCAACAAAAATCGTTCGCAATCAGCAGGTCGGGGAAGATGTACTGCAAGAAGTGTTTATAAAAATATGGCAAAATATTGACACCTATGATAACTCAAAAGGGACACTGTTTACCTGGATGCTCAATATCACCCGAAATGAGAGTAACGATTATCTACGAAGTAAACAGTACACTATCAATTACAAATAGCAGGAGAAGGCTTAGAATCTTTGGATAGCTGCACCATATCCTGACAGTTCTAAAAACCGAAATGAAAGTGATGATTAAACAAGACTGATAGAAAATCCGGATCCGAAATAAAAGTTCAGCGATGTTTGGAAAGTCCAAACCACAGCTTGGATTTGCAACTGCCGATTGTTCTTCCGTCTGCCAGCCTTGCAGAAAATCATCTTTGTAAAAGTAATAATTTGAAAGTCCTAAAAACTTGCGGAGAATCCAATGTTATAATCCGTATGCCCGCCTATCTGGGTTTATTGTTCCCGGCGATCGTACTACCAATGTATTGGAATTAATAAATGGCTTCAGCTCGGCAGGGCTGGTATATTCAGTTATTGGTAACATTACACGTTAAAATATGTAGTCGTAAAATCAGCATAATTAACAGCTATCAGTTAATTAAATGCATTCAAAGCAAGAGTCGGTTTACCGCTGTTATCAAAAGCACCGAGAGTATAACCCAACCAATTATTGCAGGCCTGCGGCTCCCAATAAAATACGCCAAGCCCTTTACTTCCTGCAATTGATTTTACTTTAGTAATAAGGTCAGTAAGAAATAAATTACAGGCAGCTGCTTGGTCCCAGCTCATGCCCACCTCGCAAATCATCACCGGCTTATCAAACCGTGCCACCATATCATTGATATTTGTAAGACACTGCGTATTCAATGTTGCCCAGTTAGTTGCGGTTGGATACAAAGACATTCCG
>JAJAZO010000457.1 GCA_026785745.1 Chitinophagaceae bacterium
ATTAATGACTTGCAGATGCACACAGGCAAAAGGCCGGGTGTGACGGAAGTAAATGTCTGGGGCATCAGCGATAAAGCTCTTTTAATGGAAGCCAATGATGTATTCAGAAAAAAGGACAAACCCTTTTTTGCTTACATACAAACTTCGGGCAATCACCGGCCATATGATAAAACGATGGCAATAACAGAAACTGATTTTGTAAAGCTTACTGTGCCTGTTGATGAATTAAAAAAATATGGGTTTGAATCCTTAGATGAATACAATGCTTTTCGCTATGCAGATTATTGTTTTCAAAAATTTATAGAAGCGGCGCAGAAGGAAAAATATTTTCAGAATACCATTTTTGTTTTTGTTGGCGACCATGGTGTGGCGGGAAATGCGGAAGCTATGTACCCGGCTGTGTGGAGCGACCAGCGTCTTACAGACGAACATGTGCCTTTACTGTTTTATGCCCCGGAATTGCTGGCTCCGCAAAGAAGAAGTGAGGTGGTATCACAAATAGATATTTTACAAACGATTGCCGGTATGCTGCACCAATCTTATGTTAACACTACACTGGGCAGGGATTTATTAGACCCTTCGAAGAAAAATAATTTTGCTTTTATTACGAATACAGCAGATGCTATCGGTATGGTAACGGATGATTTTTATTTTATCCGGAATATTAATTCCAAAGAAGAGCAACTAAAGCCGATGCACCCGGGGGCATCCTTATTAAGTAAGCAGCAACAGGATTCAACAAAGAAAAAACTATCTGAATTTACTGGTGCATTTTATGAAACAGCGAAATATATGCTGATGAATAATAAGAGGGATTGATAGAAAAGGGACAAGAAACAAGATGCAAGGAACAAGTCGTGATGTTACCGTATGTTCTTGTTCCGTGTGCCTTTTGATGTTGAACTATGTCAATGCATCCGTCGTTCTTCCATCACTGTATAATCTCTTCTCCGTATCACTTTTTTCGGAAAAGCCTTTTGAGGCAATTGCAATCAGCCTCGGCGTTTTCTTTATATCATAACTGTTGAACTGGTAATCGCCAAATACTTCCTGCACCTGCATACCCTGGAAGGCAAGCATGTCTGTAAAATCTCCCAATGAAAATTTCGCTACTTTCTCCGTGTACTCCATCGGTTTGGTTAATGAAGCATCTGCTACGGTTATTTTTTTATAGAAATGAGTTTCATCATCCCAGCGATGAATATCATACATTGTTTCACCAATTTGTTTTTTTTCATTGTGCCGCAGATGTTCTTCTGCAAAATGAACATTCAGGTAATCAATCACAAACCGTCCACCGGGTTTCAGGCTGTTGGCAATGGTGCGGATGGCATCATCATGTTCTCTTCTTGTTTTGAAATATCCGAAACTGGTAAAGAAGTTAAACGCATAATCAAAATAACAGCCCCAGGCAGGCAGGCGCATATCATGTACAAAAAAATCAAGATTTTCTTTTTCAAATTGTTTGGCGAATGCAATGCTGTCTGGAGAAATATCAATACCGGTAACATTGAATCCCATGGAAGCTAATGTTTTACTATGCCGCCCTTTGCCACAGGCTACATCCAGCATCCGGCTGCCGGGAGTGGGTTGTAAATGTGCAATCAATTTTTTAATAAAAGCCTCAGCTTCTTTCTCATCTCTTTCAAAATAAAGTTTGTGGTAAAAGGGTGAATTGAACCAGTTTTTATACCATGCTGTTGAAGCCATATGCAAATATAAACGCTGAGTGTACGGATTTGATACAGGATTTCAGAATTTTCATCATTTTAATGGCCCAAAAGGTAGTTTCGGCGTACTTATAACAGTTCTGTATTTTTGCAACCTTTACAACCTGATAATAATCTTTAACCCTAAATATTAAATCCTCAAAGTGGCATTAATTAAAAGCATATCCGGAATACGGGGGACCATAGGCGGTACACCCGGTAACAACCTGACTCCTGTTGATGTAGTGAAATTTGCTGCGGCATTTGGCAGCATTATCTCCGAAAATAAAGCTAAATGCAAAGTGGTGATTGGCCGTGATGGCCGCATCAGCGGGGCCATGGTGCAAAGCCTGGTGGTGAATACATTAGTGGGCCTGGGTATAGATGTAATGGATCTTGGCTTGTCAACCACACCAACGGTGGAAGTAGCTGTGAAAATGGAAAAAGCAGACGGCGGAATTATTTTAACTGCCAGTCATAATCCCAAAGAATGGAATGCATTGAAATTATTAAATAACGAAGGCGAATTTATTTCCGCTGAAGTAGGGGCAAAGGTGCTTGACCTTGCAGCGAAAGAAGATTTTTCTTTTGCTGCTGTTGATAAACTCGGAACGGTTACTATGGATGACAGCTACCTGCAGAAACATATAGATGCGATTCTAAAATATCCTTTGGTAAATTCAAGGCTGATCGCCAAACAGGATTTCAGAATAGTGGTGGATGCGATTAATTCTACCGGCGCCACTTTTGTGCCAGCCTTATTAAGGGCATTAGGTGTAAATGATATCATTGTAATAAATGAGGAAGTAAATGGAAAATTTGCTCATAATCCTGAACCGCTTCCGGAACATTTATCGCAACTGAGCAATGAAGTGGTAAAGCAAAAAGCCCATCTTGGCATTGCTGTAGACCCGGATGTGGACAGGCTTTGTTTTGTGTGTGAAGATGGTAGTTTATTTGGCGAAGAATATACATTGGTAGCGGTGGCTGATTATGTGCTGGGCAAAATAAAAGGTAACAGTGTAAGTAATATGAGCAGCACCAAAGCTTTAAAGGAAGTTACACTCAAACATGGTGGCCAGTATTTTCCATCAGCAGTGGGAGAGGTGAATGTGGTTAAGAAAATGAAGGAGGTGGATGCCGTCATCGGTGGTGAAGGGAACGGTGGTATCATCGTTCCTGATTTTCATTATGGCCGTGATGCACTGATTGGTATTGGTTTGTTTTTAAGTCACCTGGCCAATCATAAAAAGGGGATCAAATCTCTCCGCAATCAGTATCCTGATTATTTTATTTCGAAG
This sequence comes from Chitinophagaceae bacterium, assembly GCA_026785745.1. Lineage (GTDB taxonomy): Bacteria > Bacteroidota > Bacteroidia > Chitinophagales > Chitinophagaceae > JJ008. The sequence continues at coordinate 3,011 of JAJAZO010000457.1, forward strand.
AATAAAATAGAATTAGATAATGGCTTTGATGTAAAAGCCATTTTTGATAAGATAAAAAAGAAATACAAAAAGAACCCTGTTAACAGCGAAGATGGGTTAAAAATAGAATTTGATAATGATTGGGTGCATCTCCGCACTTCCAACACCGAACCTATCATCCGCATTTATGCCGAAAGTGATTTTGAAACTACAGCAAATAATATTGCTATGCAGTTGATGCGGGATATAAAGGAGTTTGGGTGAGGTGCAGCGATTTTTGTGGGAAACCGTTACTGTGTAATCCCGATTTTAAAATGATACTTCTTCCTGATTTCTTCCATTTCCTTTTTTAAGATATCAGGATGCTTCCAATACTTCTCACTTAACTTCTCCCTGATTTCCCTCATCATTTTAATGGTGTCGAAACCAGCAATTGGTTGGGTCGTATTCTTGTTGTTATTCATTGTCTGTAAGGTTTAAAATTTCTCTTGGTGTTCTTATTTCTATTAACCTGTAACCAAACCGAAGGTTAATTGAATTTTAAAGCCTGATTCTATCAAGGTTTACAATATGTTTAAAATTCCAGCTTGCTAAAACATCGGCGTTGTTTATTGTTGCCAATGCAATATGTAAAGCATCGTTAAAACTCTTGTTGGTTAAAGCACCTTCAGTAATGTAAGTTTCTGCAAGTTTTATAGCTTCGTCATCTACTATAATATCTACCCGGCTCGTTTCAGGAATTTCATTTAAAAGATTCCTGATTTCTTCTCTTGCAAATTCAAGTTCCTGGGCTGTCAGGTCAGACAGCATTATGTGTTTTGCGCCTGCTATAAACTCATTCCATAGTGCAATAGACCATTCCTGAAATTCCTTGTCGAAGTAGCCGCCAATTACTGAGGTGTCAGTATAAACCTTCATAAATGCAAGGTACAAAAAAATACTGCTAATATTTGAGGTGCGACTTCCAATACCGAGCCAATCATCCGCATTTATGCAGAAAGTGATTTTGAAACTACGGCGAATAATATCGCTATGCAGTTGATGCAGGATATAAAGGAGTTTGGGTGAGGTGTGACGGCAAGTATTTGTTTTCTACAGATGCTAACTGTTGTTATTATTATTTGAAAGCTCAAAATCTCTTAATATTGTTCCATTGGACATTTTCCATTCCTCTAGTCCATTTGCGTTTCTGCCCATTACCATCACAGCAGCAGTTGAGGGGCTTGAAAAAACATAATCTTCTGAGAATTCATAGCTCTCGCCATTTTGTCTCAATATATTATTGTCTATTAATCGTTGTCTTAATTTTACAAACGAAGAAGTAATAGAAGGGACAGTTGTGAATGCAGCTTTCGAGCCTTTAAAAACTACAAACCCATCTGACGTTAGTTGACCTTGCGCATCCGATCCCCGAGCTGATTTAATATAAAACGTATCTAATTGAGCCATCTGCTTTGTAGCAACCTCCCTTTTTTCTTCAAAAACTTTGTGACCGAGAGTATTTACTAATAATTTTATGTTTTCTAGGTATTCTTCCATTTCGGCTTGGTCAGCTTCCGAAATTGATGATCGGGTAGGGA
>JAJAZO010000458.1 GCA_026785745.1 Chitinophagaceae bacterium
ATGTTTGGAAAAACGGGCAACATCAATATGAATTGGGAGATGTATATAGCTATGGAAACGGTATTGCTCTTTCGGGTAATGATATTTATGTGGCAGGGGCAACATATGATGGACCAGGTTTACACCGTACCCTTCTCTGGAAAAACAATGATATTAGTGGTATAAATATTCTTGCGACGGGTACAGGTATTGAAGCTACAGGAGTAGTAATTTCTGGCAGTGATGTATATGTATGCGGGCAAGATGCCGGTACAGCTAAAGTTTGGAAAAATGGTGTATCCATGACCTTAAACAATTCGGAAACTGCTATGTAAAGGTTTTAGCAATAGATGGAGCAGATCTATATACTGCAGGATATACCAATAGTAGTATCTTAAGGTACTGGAAAAACGGAGTATCCACAGATATTCCCACAACAAATACCGCCTATGCAAATGCCATTACAGTTAACAATGGTGATGTGTATATAGCCGGTAATGAAGTTGTAGCGGGCAAAGCAGTGGCTAAATTCTGGAAAAATGGGGTTGTCATCGTATTAGGTGATGGAATAAGAAATTCAAGGGCTAATGGAATTGCTGTTAAGGGAACAGATGTGTATTTGTGTGGCGAAGTACAGGGTAGCACTAACTCATCTGATTATGCAACACTCTGGAAAAACGGGCAGGCAACTACTATAGGACTACAAAATAGCTGAGCAATGGCCATAGTAGTAAAATAAATTTGCTTGATGAGAATTTTTGCAACCGGCAGAACCGCTTACACATTGGTAAATAAAGATGGCAGTTTTGCCGGTTCTCTTATTTACACAGACAATTCGCTTTCTGAAGCATCATTAAAATGCGGGGAATATATATTTACCGTCGGAAAACAAGAGGGCAGTTGGATTACTGCATATTCGCAGGATGAAAAAAAGATAGCCACCATTAAAGTAAGTCTGGGCGGCACCGTTGTTCTTAACATAAATGAAAAACATTACACTTTTAAAAAACCACTTTACTGGAAACTTCGCTTTGTAGTACTAAATGCAGATAAAAAGGAAATACCAGAGCTATTGCCACTGGTAAATTGGAGCAGAAAGTGTTACGATTTCGTTCTTCAACTGAACGACGAACTTATTTGCGAATCAGACAGTTTTGTTATCTTACAGGCACTGCAATCCGCCGTTTGGAGTATGGCCATGATGAATGGAACACTGGTGGCAACGGTTGGATGTATTACCTGATAACTGAATGAGAGGCTAATATGATAAAAACTGTTTCCCTGCTATTCTTTACTGCACTGTTTTCTATAAACGCTGTTTCGCAAAACTGTCGTTGCGATGAAAATAAAGAAGGTGAAAAAATCAGTGCGACCATTCTCATTACTTCCTCAAATATAATTTGCAAGGCAAAAGGTTATGAACGGGTAGCTTCTGATTTTTTAAATAAAAAAGAATTAGACTCTACAGAATCATATTTGCGGCAAGCAGAAACATTTTACAAACAAGCCGCTTGTAAAGAAGAACAATGGTTCCCAGTATATAAACTAAGAGCTTCCCTGCATTTTTTAAAAGCAGAATATCAACCAGCGTTAGATTACAGCCTTAAGGTGTTGGCTATTTCTCAAAAAGATAATAATAACCAGCAAGAGGCAGATATTCTTCTGAGCATTTCAAATATTTTCGGTCGTATGGGACAGTCGGAAAAAGGACTTGACTATTGCCGCATGGCAGTGCCTGCTATTGAAAAAATTAAAAACCCGGTTGACAAAGCTGACATGCTGAACAAATTGGGTTCCCGTTATTATTTCTTTTTCCAGGATACAAAAAACCAATCGTTACTTGATACAGCATCTGTTGTTTTCAATGAAGCACTTACTGTTGCCAACGAAATTAATTACCGCAAAGGCAAACAGGTTTCTTATAATAAAATGAATACCCTTGCCTACCGGAAAAAGAATTATGCCCTGGCTTTGCTTTATTTAGATTCTTCCATTGCCATGCACCAGCCGGGTGAAAATATAAATATCCTTGCCAGCAGCTTTGGCGACAAAGGAAACATTTTGTTGAAGATGGGAAAGTTTATAGAAGCAAAAAAATGGGCCGACTCCTGCCTGTATTATAATATGCAGGAAAAATTTCCCCCACTAATTTCAAATGCTTACAGCCTGGTGGCTGAAATAGCCGACAGTCTCGGCGATTATAAAACAGCTTACACTTCTTTGTACCATGAGAAAAAAATTACCGACAGCCTCAATACCACCGATAAAACCAAGGCTGTAAACGAAGTAGAGAAAAAATACAACCAGGCAAAAAATGAAAAAACAATAAAGGAACTTTCGCAGCAAAAATTAATTTATGCACTTTTAGGCCTTGGTGGCTTATTAATAGCAGGTTGATTGCCTTCTATTTCCGGCAGCAATCACTAAAAAACAAACAAAAAATTTTGGAGACAGAGCAGCGATTGAACCGGGCAAGAATGAATCCGCATTTTTTCTTTAATGCACTTACTGCTCTACAACGTATTGCTATGAAGGAGAACGATGGAAAAGCACTGGCTTCCAACCTCTCTAAGTTTTCCAACATTATGCGGGAAACATTGGAGAGCAGTTACAAAGAATATGTAACGGTGAAACAGGAAATGGAATTTTTGAAAGAATATATGGAAATACAGAAAATGCGGTTCCCGCAAATGTTTTCTTACTCCCTGATGGTAGATGGCGAAATGGAACCCACCGATGTAATGATACCTTCCATGATTATTCAGCCCTTTATTGAAAACAGTATTGAACATGGTTTTGCAGATATTGATTATCCGGGAGAAATACGGATTGACTTTAAGCAGGTGAATAAATCTATTCTAATAGAAATACAGGACAACGGCAAAGGGCTTTCTTTGCCCGGTAGTAAAATAAATGAACATATAAGCAGGGCCAGTCAAATAATAAAAGACAGGATATATTTGCTGAATATTAAACTGAAAACAAAAGCCGATTTTAGCATCAACAATAATAAAGAAGGCAAGGGAGTTATAGTAAAAATAAATCTGCCTCTCCTCTATACTAATGAAAATATTGCTAATTGATAATGAAAAAGAAGTAAGGGAGCTGCTAAAAGATATGATTGAAGCAGTGGCGCCGGGCATTCACCAGTTAGATGAAGCTGATGGGGTGGCCACCGGCTTACAAAAAATAAATGCTTTTAAACCCGATATTGTTTTCTTAGACGTGGAAATGGGCGACGGCACCGGTTTTGATTTAATGAATAAAATTCCACACCCCTCTTTTCAACTCATCTTTACCACAGCACATAATAAATATGCCGTGCAGGCTTTTAAATGCAGTGCCATTGATTATTTATTAAAACCAATTGACATTACCGAACTGGAAAACAGTTTACAAAAAGCAAATACTAATATTGACGGCAGCAACCTGGGTAAGCAATTAACCGTACTGATGCAGCAACTCAGCAACAAAGAAGCAGGTGACAAACAAATTGTTCTCAAAGACAGTGAAGCCAGTTATTTTGTAAAAGTTGCTGATATTCTATACTGCGAAGCGGAAGGCTCTTACACCAAATTTTATCTCAGTAGTGAAAAACCGATTATAATATCTAAAAACCTGAGCACCTACGAAGAACTGCTCGGGGTTTATGGTTTCATCCGCACACACCACTCCTATTTAGTTAACTCGGCCCGCATAAAAATGTATGACAAAACAGATGGTGGAACACTTATCTTAGATACAGGCCACACCGTTCCTATCTCTCACCGTAAAAAGGATTATGTGATGCATTTGCTGGAGAACCGATAATCTATACCACTTCTCCTTCCAAATCGTAATCGTAAGCCTTGGTAATTTTTACATTGACAAACTCTCCGATAGGAAGTTTTTTGGTTGAGTGTATTACCACTTCATTATCTACTTCTACTGAATCAAATTCAGTACGACCCAGGTAACGGCCTGCTTCTTTTTTATCAATGAGTGTTTTGAAAACTTTACCTACTTTTTTCTGGTTCAGTTCAAAAGAAATTTCCTGCTGCACTTCCATTATTTCCTGAGCCCTTCTTTCTTTTTCTTCGGCAGGCACATCATCAATTAGTGCAAAGCCACTGGTACCTTCTTCATGACTGTAAGTAAAGATGCCGACACGGTCAAACCTCTGCCGTTGCAAAAATTCTTTCAGTTCTTCAATATCATCCAATGTTTCCCCGGGAAAACCGGCAATTAATGTTGTCCGTAAACAGATGCCCGGTACTTTCTCCCTGATAGCTGCCGTTAGCTCTTCCATTTCTTCCCGTGTTATCTGCCGCTTCATAGCACTCAGCATATTGTTAGCAGCATGTTGCAATGGCATATCAAGGTAATTGCAGATATTATCTCTTTCCCGCATTACATCTAATATCTCCAGTGGAAACTTAGAAGGATAAGCATAATGCAATCGTATCCATTCTAATCCTTTTACATCAGCCAGGCGATGCAAGAGTTCTGGCAACATTCTTTTTTTGTAAATATCAAGTCCGTAGTAAGTTAGCTCCTGTGCAATCAGCATTACTTCCTTTACACCTCTTCTTACCAGGCTTTCCGCTTCCTTTACCAGGTCTTCTATCGTACGGCTTACATGTTGCCCCCGCATTAACGGAATGGCACAAAAGGAGCAGGTACGGTTACAGCCTTCTGAAATTTTTATGTAAGCATAATGCTGCGGCGTAGCCAGTAATCTTTCACCAATCAGTTCCGTTTTATAATCTGCTTCAAACTGTTTTAATATCAATGGCAGTTCCATGGTGCCGAAATAAGCATCTACTTCGGGAATTTCTGCTTCGAGATTATTTTTATACCGTTCACTCAGGCAGCCTGTCACATATACCTTATCAATTTTTCCTCTTCTTTTTAGTTCCACCTGGTTTAGAATGGTATTGATACTTTCTTCTTTTGCTTTCTCAATAAAACCACAGGTATTCACCACCACAATGTTGTGGTCAGATTTTTTATTCTCATGAACTACGTCAATATCATTGGCCAGCAATTGTCCGCTCAGCACTTCGCTGTCCACCATATACTTGATGCACCCGAGGGTGATGATGTTTACATTGTCTTTTTTGAGAGTTTTTGTTTTCATTAATCCTCTTTTCTTTCCAGGTTGAATAAACTATCCACAAACTCATGCTTATCGAATACTAAAAGGTCTTCCATCTTCTCTCCCACACCAATAAACTTCACCGGTATATTAAATTGATCTGCTATCGCTAAAACTACGCCGCCTTTTGCTGTACCATCTAATTTGGTAATGGCTAATGCTGTTACTTCTGTAGTTGCTGTAAAATGTTTTGCCTGTTCCAGTGCATTCTGCCCTGTACTTCCATCTAATACCAGCAACACTTCATGCGGCGCATCTGGTATTGTTTTTTGAATAACCCTTTTAATCTTGCTCAACTCATCCATCAGGTGGGCTTTGTTGTGCAAACGCCCTGCTGTGTCAATCAGTACCACATCGCTTTGCTTGGCTACGGCACTTTGCACTGTATCGAATGCGACAGCCGCCGGGTCACTTCCCATATCCTGTTTTACAATCGGCACACCCACTCTTTCACTCCAGATCGTTAACTGGTCAACTGCCGCTGCACGGAACGTATCGGCTGCCCCCAACAAAACATTTTTTCCTGCCTTCTTAAAATTATAGGCCAGCTTTCCAATCGGTGTAGTTTTTCCAACACCATTTACACCCACTACCAAAATGATATATGGTTTTGTTGGAAGGTCTGAATCAAAAGCATAGGTATTTGCTTCAGGTGCATCTACCAGTAATGCTTCAATTTCCTGCTGCAGCATTTTATTCAGCTCCTCTGCATTCAGGTATTTGTCTTTCGCCACTCTTTTTTCTATGCGGCCAATAATCTTAACGGTGGTTTCTATACCCACATCTGCCCCCACCAATGCTTCTTCAAGATTGTCCAGCACTTCTTCATCCACCGTACTTTTTCCGGCAATAGCTTTGCTTATCTTGGCAAAGAAACCTTCTTTGGTTTTTTTCAAACCTTCGTCAAGACTTTCCTTTTCTTTTTTCCCGAATAGTTTATTAAAGAATCCCATGCCCCTAATCCGCCGAAGGCGGAGAATTTTGCCGACCTCTCCTGAACAAAGTCTTTTTTAATAATATACCCCCCTTCAGGGGATGGGGGCATTTAAACAACAAAAGCCATCCGTTTTCCACGAATAGCTTTTGAATACCTTACTAACTCAAAATTATTTCTGTGCTAAAAAATCTTTAACCTTGTCTTTGTGGACAATCTGCTCTTTAAATGTATAAGCACCAGATTTAGGACTGCGAACAGCCTTAATCACTTTTGTCCAGTTTTTTGCTTCGGCGGCTTGTTTAGGATCTTTCTTCTGAGCGGTTTTTGCTGCTTTTGCCATGATTACTTGATTTCTTTATGAACAGTTACTTTTTTCAGAATCGGGTTGAACTTTTTCAGTTCCAATCTCTCAGGATTGTTCTTTTTGTTTTTTACCGTGATGTAACGGCTGGTGCCTGGCTGACCACTTGTTTTGTGCTCAGTGCATTCCAGTATTACTTGTACACGACTGCCTTTCTTTGCCATTTTATTTTAACGTTTAAATACTTTTTATTATTCCATTCAGCCTGCCCTGAACGAAGAGAAGGGTTAGATTTTTTCTCCCTGTGCTCTCAATTCTTTTACTACGCTAAGTAATCCATTTTTATTAATGGTACGCATTGCATTAGTTGATAGTTTCAACGTAATCCACTTATCTTCTTCAACCAGATAAAACCTTTTTTTCTGCAGGTTAGGCAGAAAACGACGCTTGGTCTTAATGTTCGAGTGAGAAACCTTGTTTCCACCCATCGGAACTTTACCTGTAACCTGACATACTCTGGCCATGATTGTTCTAAATTTTGGACGGCAAAGGTAGGGGAATTAATGAATAATTAAGAATGAATAATTAAGAATTTTACCCCCATGGCCGATTTTTCCTGACAAGCTGTGAAAAGCTTTAGTTTGTTTTCTCTCAGGTGCTAAAATACAGATTTTGTAGCCAGCTTCTGGTTCTTTGGGCATCGTCTGTTGCGTCGCACACTTCAGGGTCCGGTTCATTGGTCATCTTTTGCCCAATTGACTGTTTTCAAATAACTTCGCCACTCTCAATAAACTAATTAACTAATACCTAATTAACTCAAATATGGCATACGATGTAGTAGTTCTCGGAAGTGGCCCCGGCGGTTATGTAGCGGCTATCCGTGCATCTCAGTTAGGATTTAAAACGGCGATTATTGAAAAAGAAAGCCTCGGGGGCGTCTGCCTCAATTGGGGCTGTATTCCCACCAAAGCTCTTTTGAAAAGTGCCCAGGTAATGGAAGACATTAAACATGCCAGTGGCTACGGAATCGAAGCTACAGGAACCGCCAATTTTGAAGCGGTGATAAAAAGAAGCCGTGTTGTAGCTGATAAAATGAGCAAAGGCGTTCAGTTCCTGATGAAGAAGAATAAGATTGATGTAGTGATGGGCTTTGGTAAACTGAAAGCAAAAGGACAAATAGAAGTGACTGCTGCTGATGGTAGCCTGCCTACCGGACAGTCAGGCAAAAAAATAGTAGAAGGCAAACATATCATCATCGCAACCGGTGGCCGCAGCCGTGAGTTGCCTGCATTAAAACAAGACGGGAAAAAAATAATTGGTTACCGTGAAGCCATGAACCTTCCTTCTCAACCAAAATCCATCATCGTGGTAGGCAGTGGTGCGATTGGTGTTGAGTTTGGTTATTTCTACAACAGCATGGGAACAAAAGTGACCATCGTTGAATTTTTGCCAAGAATCGTTCCGGTAGAAGATGAAGAAATTTCTAAAGAATTAGAAAAGAATTTTAAGAAAAGCGGTATTGACATCATGGTGAATAGTGAAGTAATATCTGTTGACACATCCGGAGCTGGTGTAAAAGCAAAAGTAAAAACTGCAACCGGGGAGGTAGTATTGGAAGCAGATATTTTATTAAGTGCTGTTGGTTATGCTGCTAATATTGAAGGCGTTGGTTTGGAAGAACTCGGTATCAAGACTGACAAAGGCCGCATTATAGTTGATAAATATGGTCAAACGAATGTGCCGGGCTTTTATGCCATTGGTGACTGTGCACCAGGCCAGGCATTGGCCCACGTTGCCAGTAAAGAAGCCATCATTACCATAGAAAATATTGGTTACAGCGAAAAGAAATATAACCACCAGCCGGAAGCATTAGATTATAACAACGTACCCGGTTGTACGTATTGCTATCCGGAGATTGCATCAGTTGGTTATACTGAAAAGCAAGCAAAAGAAGCTGGTTATGAAGTAAAAGTTGGTAAGTTTCCATTAAGTGCAAGTGGTAAAGCATCTGCTGCCGGACATACAGAAGGTTTTGTAAAAGTAGTGTTTGATGCTAAGTACGGCGAATGGCTCGGCACCCACATGATTGGTTATAATGTTACCGAAATTATTATTGAAACTGTACTGGGACGTAAATTAGAAACTACCTACCATGAAGTGCTGAACAGCATTCACCCTCACCCAACTATAAGTGAAAGTGTGAAAGATGCGATTGAGTTGGCGTATGGGGAGGCAATACATTTGTAGTCAGAAATAAGATTAATATGATTGAAAGGGATTATGAGGAAACTTGTAATCCTTTTTTTTATTGAGCTTAAAAAAAATTCACCGGGTTAGTTCAAATAAAAAAGCCCCGGATCTCTCCAGGGCCCTTGCTTGCCGTTAGTATAAGTTTGGTTGCGACGGTATAAACAGTTATAATTTGATAAATCGCTGCTTCATAGACTCCCCATTTTCCTTTTTCTCTGCAATGAAATATATGACTTCTTGCAGCCTGCTGATGTCAATTCGTTGATTTTTTGTCGTAATCATCACATTCATAACATTTTGACCTTGCAGATTAGTCACAAAAATAGTTTTGCCGATCCACCTGATATCGTAAGCAAAATCAATGCTTACCTCATTTAAAGCCGGATTCGGGTATAATTGGGGATGCAGCCATTTAGGATCTTCCTCTGGTAAAGGCGTTTCAAATGTTTGTGGGGCATCCAATCCTTTGGATTGCAATATTGAATTTCGTACTGCACCAATGGCAAATAAAGCCCTCATCCTTGCCTTCTGGCCGTAGGTGAACATATTGATACAATTATCGTTGGTATAGTCCATATAGTTCATATACATATCACCATAAGGACTGTTGCCACAGGTAACACGAATAGTAGTTGGACAACCCACCGTATAGGAAGCTTGCTTAGGTGTATCACTTACCCCGTCATCACCGCAATTTGCATCTCCCCACAGGTGTTTCAGGTTCAGCCAATGACCCACTTCATGCACGGCTGTCTTTCCCATATCGTAACCAGAAGGTCCACTTGAAGTTCCGAAAGCGGAATACGAGATTACAACACCATCTTTATTCTCCTCTCCACCGGGCATACTAGAATAACCCGCAAACCTGTCCAGGTTACAAACCCATATATTCAGATAACTTTTTGGATCCCAGGCATCATCACCCATCTCAGAAGAGAACTTCACCAGGTCATCTGCCTTCCATTTAGTGATTGGAGTGTATTTGCGTACTAAACCAGTAGTTGATTTCTTATTGGGATCAGAAATGGCCAATTGAAATTCGATTTCGCAATCAGCGGCCAACTGCCGGAAATGAGCCGGTATATTTGTTGTGTCTGCATTACGGCGGCGAAAATATTTATTAAGCGCATCAATCTGGCTGCGAACCTGCGCATCACTTATTTTTTCTGACTGTGTATGATAAATCACATGTACTATAACTGGAATTTTAATAACTGCATCTTCAGGCCTGTTAGTGGCACCTCTATTTTCTGTTTTTTGACTGGTAAATCTTTCGATGGCTGCAATCCTGTCAATTATTGACGGATTACGCATCATTTCTTCCTGCTGATAAGCAGTAGACGCACATTTTTGCTGCGCAGATAGCTGGCTTGTAAATGCAAATACAGTAAAAAGGGCAATAGTTAATTTCGCCTTCATAGTTTCCAGGTGTTAGTACGTTAGCATGGTCAATAATTATTGCCATGAGCTGCTCATCAGGGATTGGAAAAAAAGAAAGGAAATTGGGGGATTTAAAAAGAGTTTCTTAGGGATTAGATTTCAACGGGTAGAATTACTACGAATTTTTGTGTTAATTCTTACGTAAATATAATTCTTTTAAATTATTATGCAAGCATTTGGGCAGGAAGTTTTACATCGTATTTTTCCTATTCCATGTATTTATCCTTTAAATCTTTAACAGCCATAAAAGTTTCGACTGCTTATTTTTGTGTCAAATCAATTCTCTTTCATGAAGAAGTTATTTTTTATAGCGGCCATTGCTGGTTTTATAGCCTGTAAGAATAAAGACAATAACGAAACGGATAAACCAGACCCCAATGCGCCAAAGCTCATGAGTTATTCTATTGTGGCTACTTATCCGCATGATACTTCTTCTTTTACAGAAGGTTTACTGTTTTATAAAGACAAAATGTATGAAAGTACAGGGCTGGAGGAAAAATCAAAGTTGATGGAGGTTGATTTAAAAACAGGAAAAGCAATCCGAAGCACTAATCTTGATAAAAAATATTTTGGTGAAGGAATGGTAATTATTAACGATACCGTTTACCAGATGACTTATACAACCAAGATTGGTTTTATGTATTCATTGAAAGATTTAAAAAAAATTGGAGAGTTTAAATATGATGCAGCACAAGGTTGGGGAATGACCACCGATGGAAAAAATATTATTGCTACACATGGTACCAGCGACATTAATTTTTATGAGCCCGGAACTTTCAAACTCTTAAAAACACAGGCAGTTACTGAATCAGGTGGTCCTGCTGTAAGTATCAATGAACTGGAATATATTGATGGATATATCTATGCCAACCAATGGCAGTATCCGTATATTTTAAAGATTGATCCAAACACCGGCATAGTAGTAGCAAAAGCTGACCTTACAAAAATTATTGAGCGGATAAGAAGCATTTACCCCAAAGCAGATGTACTAAACGGAATTGCTTACGACCCATCAACAAAAAAGATATATATAACCGGAAAAAACTGGCCCGAATTGTATGAGGTTCAGTTTAGCCAGTAATTACTTGCTGATAATATAAATAACAGAACTGCATCTTTTCACATCCCCCATCGCTTTAAAATTAGAACGAAGGCCATTGAAGAAAGAAGCAATAAGATTTGTCTTCCCATTCTTGTATTTACTGCTCAGCATAGAAACATAAAAACTATCATACCACATGGGTTTATACTGCAAAATCTTTAACCCATGCTTCTCCATCAGCACTTGCATTGACTGAGGAGAAAAATGATACAGGTGCCGGGGCACATCATAAGCTGCCCAGTGTTCTTTATATATAGCCGCATCCTTCGATGTATAATTAGGCACAGCGATAAAAAGTTTCCCGTTTTCTTTCAGCAATAATTTCAATTGTGCCACATATCCCTGCAGGTCATGCACATGCTCCAGCACATGCCACATAGTAATAGCATCATAGGAAGATGAGTGTAACTGATAGAGCTGGCTAACATCTGCCAGATCTATATTGTACAATTGTTTGCCGACTGCTCTGGCATCAGCATCTGGCTCCAGGCCTGTAACCTGCCAGTCTGCCTGTTTCATTTCATTAACAAAAGAACCAGTGCCACTTCCAACATCCAATAAACTTCCTTTTTGTATGCCAGTAGCTTTGGATATTAATTTTCTTTTTTGCCTTAGTGTTCTTTTTCGTACAGATTTATACAAACGGTTTACTAAACCTTTAGAAGTATTCGTATGTGAAATATAATTTTCCGATTTGTAATAAGGAGAAATAGACGCTGCCTCCGGCACATCCTGTGTAAACCTCAACAAACAGCCATTACATTCAGCAATTGCAAAAGTTTCGCCACTGATAGTATAGTCTTTTGCCGATAAAGCATTCTTTATATCAGCCGTACCGCAAACAGGGCAATGGGTATAATGAATATGTTGACTCATGAAGAAGCCGCCCCGAATTAAACGGGACAGGCAAAGTAAACTGAAATTGAACAAATACGTTACGGAAGAATTTGGTAACCCGTTGCAGCTTCCTGGGGAACCAATTGTTGTCTGTTTGCGGCAGAAGAAATATCAACTCCTTGCTCAGAAAAATACCAGCCTAAGAACATGAGGGAAAGCAAGGCAACTGCCAACGCATAAATCCACCATTGCGATTTTTTTTCTTCTTTCTGGCTCAGCATCTCCGTCATTTCCATAGAAGTTTTCTCCTCCTCCCCCACCCTTACCATGTGTTCTGCTTTTTCCCGTATTACTTTTTCAGCGGCTACGGATTTTTCAAAAACTAACTCAGTCGCAACAGGGGTAAGCTTTACATCACCTCCAAGACCTTTATTCAATGTGCCGATACCATTCCAGTTAATTACAAATCCCTCTCCAATTTGCTTTTTCATATCAAAAGCAAAATCATTAAAACGAAAGATTGCTTCCCGGTCTGAAATACCCAGCGCAGTAGCCAGCCATTTGAAAAAATGCTGACCCGGTAAATGACTACCCGGGTCTAATGCAACCGCATAAGAAGGCGGATTGATTTTCTTATTGAAAAAATCAATTGCTGCTGATTTTCTCTCCAATAAAAAAGTACCGATACCCGGCACAGGTAATTGTTTATGCTGAAGGAGATATTGATACAGTTGGGTGTACATCATCAGTTCTTTTGGTCGAACGAAAATACGATTCCGCCGACAAAGTTGAATCCATATACCGGATATTGGTTCCAGCGTTGATATTCGTTATTGAAAATGTTATTAAACTGTGTCCACAGATTGATATTCTTAGTGATTTTGAATTCCAGCCCTGCACTTAAATCTGATGAACTGGCTAATTTAGCTGAACTGCCATCCTTCTTCCTATAGTGTGGGCCGCTCCATGCAAACCAGTCTGTTTTCAGCCATAGGTCTTTTATTATCTGAATACGCATAGCCGTTTTAAATTCCAACGGTGACAGGCCCCATGCTTCTGCATTATCTATTAAGCCTGAATACTGGTTGAAGGTAACTCCGGCAATAACAGAAATTTTTTCATGAACAGCATAACCGAGTTCAGCTCCAAAGTTTACCACTTTCATTAGTCTTTCATTCACCACCCGGAATGATTTGCCACCAAGCCCTGTTATTGAATCATTCACAAACAATGGCTGGTTATTTATTTTATTAAACCCAACTTTTGCGGCGTAGCTAAAATGATCCCCAACAGAACCTTTGAAGCCAGCAAACCTTTCTTCTATCCAGGTATTCTTAAACGAAGAGGGCAGCCATAACCAGGGATTCTGTGATGCTAAGTACTGATATGTTGTTTTCCTGATATAACCAGTCCAGCCTAGTTGGAAAGTAAACCGCTTGTCTTGCGTATTAATATCAGCCAGCACATTAGGAAACATTTTAAAAGTCTTGTTGTCCCACGATGGCCTGATACCTATCTGTGCATTGATCTTTGATGTTTTATAAAGCACAGATGGTGAAATGTAATACATCGTATTATTGAAAGCCGTTTTGTTATTGGGTGAAAGACGGGTAAGATCGAAAGTGATACCAAGGTTAACAGCAAATTCCTTACCCAGGGTTTTTTGTAAAGGGAGGTTTAATACCGTATTACTTTCAGAATTCTTCAGGTTATCGCTGAACACATCAATCTTTAATTCGGGCCAGTAGGTCAACCCAAATTCTGTTTTTTTCATATTATGTACAGCAACTCTTGCCGCTATGGTCTGAAAATTTTGCCTGATAGAATCTATAGCAAATACAAGTGTTTCCGGTTGATAACCGTATTTATAAGTTCTGTTCTGTTTCAACCCTATACTGGCATCCCATTCCAGGTTATTACCCGATTGAAAGAAACCTGACAGCTTAATATCGGTATTAGCAAATTTTTGAAATTCTCTTTTACCGTCCGATCCTACATGCTTTGCATAAATATTTAACCCGGCTGTTTTACCATCACCAAAGGAAATACCAGCTTGTACAAATGGTGTACGCAAACTTCCAAAACCAACTTTTACATAACTGCTGTTATCAAATTTGCCGCCTGAGTCAATATCCATTGCCAATGGCTTTAATGCCCCGGGCTGATAAGCAAACAATAAATTCTGATTGGGAATATCATAACTCAATTTTGCCTTCGTAGTATCTGGTGAAGGTGGGGAAGCATTGAAGTTAATCTTAGCCGCTTCCCGAAGCACCGGTTTAAAGCTGGAAACAATATCAATTCCGCCTTTCTTCGTGGTATCCTTTTGGGCAAATGAAATTCCAAAAGAGAAAATCCCTAATCCAATAAAAAAGATTCTATATAGTTGTTTCTTCATCATTTTTTTAGCTCCGCCATCCGGCGGATTGGGGTTTAATTATTAACCTTGCTTGATTTTCCTTCTTCTACAGTTACCTGGCTCAGTTTCGCCTGTGCTTCACTTTTCAATTCTGCATTAATAGTATTATCAACAACGCTCTGGAAAGTAGCTTTGGCATTAAAATAATCTTTCTGTGCAAAATAAATATCGCCCAGTAAGATGTAGGCTTTAGTTACCCAATAATCGTAAGAGCCGGATTTATTAACTGTTTCAAAAGCTGCTTTCTCTGCTTCCACAAGTTTATTTACTTTAAACCAGCAATTGGCAATTTCATAACGGGCTTCAGCCGCCATTGCAGCTTTATTTATTTGCACTACGGTTTTGAAATTAGCTATCGCCAGATCATACTGTCCACCCACCTGGTATGATTTAGCAATGGCCATATTCGCCAGTGTCTTATCATCCGCACTGCTGCCTTTTGCGTCTGTCAATTCTTTAGCATTTTCAACAGCCTCGGTCCATTTCTGCTGCTGATACTGGCAACGGAGTAACCCTCTCATTGCTTCCAGCTTATTTTCCTGGCTGGCAGTAATTTGTTTTAGCTGTATATAATATGTTTCTGCCTTCGCATAATTTTTTAATTCAAAAAAATTAATTCTTGCGGCTGTCAACACAGCTCTTTCTGCATATTGGTTGGGTGCATTGGCTGCTACTACATCATATCCTGTAAGGGCATTATTCCAATCTTTTCTCGCATTGTATATTTCTGCCTTGTTGAAATTTGCCTCCAACGCATACACCCCGTCAGGAAATTTTTGCAGGTAATTATTAAACCCCGCTAATGCTTCGTTCATTTTTTGGTCATCATATTGTTTTTCTGCAGCAGCGTAAGTAAGCGAATCTTCTGTGCTTACACTCAGCGGACGGCCAGCATCCCGCATAAACACCGCATACTCATCCGGCTTCCCGTCTTCTACATAAATAGTTTTTACATTATCCAACGCATCTTCTGCCTCCGGAGAGTTAGGGTATTTGTCAACTAATATTTTAAATTGTTTTAACGCTTCGGCATTATTATCAAGATTGTAATACGCCGTTCCCATTTTAAGGTATGCTTGCGGAACCAGGCTGGCATTACCACTTGTTTTTGCTACTGCATTTAAATAAGGAATCGCTTCACTGAATTTTTCATCACTCATGTACGTATTTGCGATCTCCATATTTGCATCTGTAACCAGCGATGATGCAGGAAATTTCCTTATCATCGTATTCATCAACGTAATCTTATCCTTTGGATTTTTTACCCCGGCCAGCATCGCATTCTGAAAAGTAGCATAGTCTTCGGAAGGCCAGGAAAATTTGATCACATTATCATACATCGTTTTTGCTTTTGCATAATCTTTCATCATATAGTAGCAATCAGCAGTACGGATATAAGCATCCTGGGTAAATGAGTTTGAACTCAGGGATGGATTTCTTCCCAGCGGTTCAAAATACGTTACGGCGACAGGATAATTTTCTTTTCGCAAATACGAATACCCAAGATTATAACGGACATTATTGGTATTGGCTTCGCCACTTGTGGGGGAACCGCCGTTTACATATTCATGGTAATATTTAATAGCATCATCTAATTTATTGCCCCGATAAGACAATTCTCCTTTCCAGAAATTCAATAAGGGAAGCACTGAGCCATTATTAGGATTTTTTATTGCTTTATCCAGCAACGCATCTGCCTCGGCCAATCGGCCATCATTAATCAATTCTGTAGCCCGGCCGTATAAAATTCTTGGATATAGTCTTTTTGCATTCTCCGATGGCTTGTCCAATCCCTCCAGCAAAGCTTGTGCATCTTTATAATTATTAGTATTAGCCAGAACATCAATCATTAGCTCTTTTGCTTCTTTATTATAGGTCGAATTAGGATAATCCGCAATAAAAGCACTGAGGCTATTCAAAGCTTCATCCTGGTAACCCAACTCATAAGAAAGTTTTGCATACTGGTATTTGGAAATTTCCTTTTGCTCCGTATTGTTACTATTGGAAGAACAAAACAGGAAAGCATTTCTTGCATTTGATTTCTGGCCTGTTCTCAGGTAAGCATCACCCAGCAGGTACATAGCATGCTGACTTA
Source organism: Chitinophagaceae bacterium (assembly GCA_026785745.1). GTDB lineage: Bacteria > Bacteroidota > Bacteroidia > Chitinophagales > Chitinophagaceae > JJ008. The sequence goes on from JAJAZO010000458.1 coordinate 16,498, forward strand.
ATGAATCATCCTTACCACTTAATTGTTTAAATCCGTCAATTGCTTTTGACAGTTTATTGCCCTGGTAATAGCAATAAGAAAGTTCATATAAATCTTCCCGCCGTACTTTTTTTGAGCGACTTACATAGTCTTCGAGAAAAGGCAATGCTTTTGCATATTCCTTTTGTTCAAAATAGGCATGACCAATCAATTGCTTTAACTCCAGATCATAATACTGGGAGCTGCTGCCGGTTTGTAATTTATTTTGGATATAGGTAATTGCTTCATCCTTTTTTCCCTGTATATAATATATCTGCGCAATATAATAAGGAACGACTGTGCCATAGCTTTTCTCATTCTCTATAATCTTAAAAGCCTGCAACGCCTCTCCATACTGTGCATCACGGAAGGCAAGAAAACCATAGTAGTAGTTTGCATCCATGTAATTTGGATCGTCCTTTATACTCCTGATGCTGTTGAACAATGGTTTTGCCTCAGCAAAACGCTGCAATGCAAAATAAGAATAGCCCTGGTGAAATTTCATATCCGCAATTTCACGGTTGCTGAGGTTTTCTATACTGGCCTGTTCATATAACTGAGCGGCTTCCGTAAACTGTTGTTGCCTGAAATAATATTCTGCCAAATGAAAACTCATCATTTGGGTTCTGGCTGTATTTTTTTGCAATTCAATATATTCTTTTGCTTCATCTTCTGCCCTCCCCTCACCTTGTTTTAATGCGCAAACAGTGGTGTAATAATTTATTTCCTGCACAGTGATGGCTGTATTGGCTTTATCTGTTTCCCTGACAGCCTGCTTCAACTCCTTAAACAAAGGATAGGCTAAGCTGTACTGCTCTTTTTGAAAATATTCTTTGGCTTCTTTGAAAGTGGACTCCGGGTCTGAATAAAAACGGGTCTGTTGAGAAAAAGCGGAGATGCTGAATAAAATGGCTATAGTGAGAAAACGTTGATTCTTCATTAATTTGTCCTTTATACCGTTGGCCCCGATTGCTACCGGGATAAATTCCTTAACGTTGCGAATATTCAAATTATTTCAGGTCAATCCAAACATCATTCCAAACAAGTGTGGATAAGTACATTATAAAGGTACGTTTTAACATTTCGTTCATCCTTAGTCAGTAAATAGAGATAGAAATTCTTTTAGTATCATTGCACAACTATCTAATAAATACCTATGAAAAAACTATTCAATACAAAATATTCCGACAAATCTGTTTCATTCGCATTACTCCTGCTGCGGCTCTCTGTTGGCGGCCTGATGATTCCGAATGGTTATCAAAAACTAATGAACTTTACCGCCAAGTCATCCGGCTTTAGCGACCCTTTTCATATCGGCGGTCCCGTCTCCATGAGTTTAACAATTTTTGCCGAATTATTTTGCTCCGTATTTATTGTGTTCCGCCTAATGACAAGGCTTGCCTGCATTCCATTGATAATTGCTATGTCTGTAGCCTTGTTCTATTCTCATAATGGGCAGATATTCGGGGATGGTGAACATGCTGCTTTATATCTCGCTGGTTATATTGCCCTTTTATTTACCGGACCGGGTAAGTTGAGTGTGGACAGATTGATAGGAAAATAATAATTAGCTTAGATAATGTTTACAACCAGCACACAAATTCGAGTCCGCTATGCAGAAACCGACCAGATGGGTGTAGTCTATCACAGCAACTTCTTTCCTTATTTTGAATCGGCAAGGGCTGAATCCATCCGTGAGTTAGGATTTACCTACGCCGACATGGAAAAGATGGGAGTGATAATGCTGGTGATAGATGTGCATTGCCGCTACCTCCGTCCGGCTAAGTATGATGACCTGCTGACAGTAAAAACAATACTAAAAGAGTTGCCCGTTCATCATAAAATAGAATTTCATCATGAAGTTTATAACGAAAAGGGTAAGCTACTTGTCGTTGGCAAAATCATCTTATACTTTATGGAAGCCAATGGTATGAAACGAACCATCATGCCTGCTCAACTGCTGGAAAAACTACAATCCTATTTTGGTTAATTTTACCCGATGGAGAATTTAGATAACTCATTGCGGGAGAACTTGCCTGACCGCAGCCAGGTGAATAACGAAGAGGAAATGATTTCTCCGGAAGAAATTATTGTATTCCCTCCTAAATATGAAAAACAGGAACAAGCAACCAATATCTGGTTACGTTCATTTGTAAGCCTGGCAGCTTATTTAGTTTTAGGATATTATATTTTTCCCAGCTATAAAATTCTGTTGCTTATCACTGCTGTTATTATGATTCATGAACTAGGGCATTTCTTTGCCATGAAATTTTTCCGGTACAAAGACCTCGGTATTTTTTTTATCCCTTTACTTGGAGCTTACGTTTCCGGGAGCAAACGGGAAGTATCGCAAAAAGAATCGGCCATTATTCTGTTAGCAGGGCCTTTGCCCGGTATTGCTATTGGCATTGCTTTTTTCTTTTTGTATAAGAATAATCCCGATCTCTCTTTGGCCGGTTTGTCATTTTATACTATTTCCATATCATTTATACTATTAAACC
>JAJAZO010000459.1 GCA_026785745.1 Chitinophagaceae bacterium
GGTGTTGAGTGCAGGTAATGTTTGCAAGCAAAAGCACCAGCAATAGAACGGTTAGCAAAACTTCCCTCCGCCCTGACAGGTGTCCGTAATAAAAATGAAATGACCCGATGTCGCTCTACTTACCAGAGGGGTTTCTTACCCGAAGGTTTAATACCACCCTTTCTATGACTGGATAAAGGAATAGTATGATTATCATAACTACTTACGGCTGCCCGCTGTATGGTCTTTTTATCTAAGCCCGGAGCCATAGTATTTACAGGGACTACTAAAGGGCTTTTTTCTTCAACAGGGGGGATGTTGTTTTGCGTTTGTTCAACGACCGGTGTATCTGTTGTGTATTTTATTTCTTCTGTTATTGGTATGTCACTAATTATTTTTTTAGGTGCTGCTTTTTTTGGATTAGCTGTTTTGTTGGCATCGATAACAGGCTTTGCAACAGAACTGGTTTTCTTTTTCGCTACAACCGCTTTCTTAACGGGGGTACTTTTTGTGACTGTAGATTTCTTTTTAGGCGCTGCCTTTTTCTTAACTGCAATATTTTTTTTAGTAGCGGCTTTCTTCTTTACAGGCACTTTTAATCCCTTTTGCTTTGCTTCTGAAATGCCAATTGCAATGGCCTGCTTACGTTTGGTTACTTTATCACCCGAACTGCTTTTCAGTTTGCCTTCTTTAAATTCATGCATCACTTTACCGATCTTCTTTGTTGCGGCTGTTGAATATTTTTTTGACATATGTATAATGATTTATGTGTAAGCGTTGTCAAAATTGATGCCAACGGTAATTAAAGCTATCTGCCGCCTCTTAGTATCAGTATCAGCATAATCAGGAAGCCGGAACTGAATATTATTTTTCTCAACTTGATTGCGGGTTTTCATGGCATTGTTTTAGCGACATAATGAATATGGAAAAAAATATTACCAAGTCAACTCTGTCAGGAGATATTCATGATAGGAGGAAGGAAGCAAAAAAATTGCAACAGGAAGAAAAGGAGATTGCCAACGAAGAGTCGGACGTAAGCCCGGAAGAAAAAGAACTGCTGGAACAATCAGCTACAAGTATGAGTAGTGAAGATGATGAAGCTCTTGCAGGAGCTACATTGGATAATACAGATGATGACGGCGACCCTTTGAATGAACAAAGTGATTTATCTGGTGAAGACCTTGATATTCCGGGTGCAGAATATGACGATGCTGAAGAAGAAACGGGAGGAGAGGATGAAGAAAATAACAGCTATAGTTTGGGTGCTGATAAGGATGATTGAGTGATTAACAGGCAGATTGTAGTTTAATACTGTTTCTATATACCTCATAATCGGTAAAAAAATACCCAATTGTTGATACCGGTTATTTTTAGTAACCCTGTTATTATATGTGTTTGATAAAATATTAAAAAATGAAATATTTATTACTTTTTTCGGTGTCAGTCTTCGGTTTTTGTTGCAGCCCTAAACTTTCCCCCGATGCCGGCTGGTATCGTCAACACTGGGTAGTGGTTGAAATGAAAGGGGTGCCGGTACAGCAAAGTGGTGGCCGCAGAGATGCCTATATTAATTTTGAAGTGGGTGAAAAAAAATTTAATGGCAATGGCGGATGCAATCAGTTTAATGGTAATTATAGCCTGAACAATAGAAATATCACTTTCAGTCAGGTGACCAGAACAAAGATGAGTTGTGAAGATATCGAATTTGAAAATACATTTCTTTCAGTATTGGGTACAGTCAACCGGTATGAAATAGCCGGTTCAGATATCTATTTAAAAAGAAAGAATGAAATACTGCTGATTCTGCGGGCAAAATAAATAACAGAATAATGATTAAAATCATTACCTCCATCCATTTCCAATCTTAACTTTATACAATATGATAACACATCACGAAAATGAAAAAACAGTAGTGCTGAGTATATTTAATGAAACAATGGAAGCCAGGCTGGCTCAGGATAAATTGGCTACAGCAGGAATAGAATCCTTTCTGCAGGATGAAAACGTAATGGGTTTAAACCCATTAGGAGGCATCGAACTGAAAGTATTTTCGAACGACCTGGCAAAAGCAAAGGAACTACTCGCTACGCTGTAAAAAGACAATTTATAGTATTTGCACTAACCCATCGGAAAATGTGGGGTATCTTTATCTTATTACTTGCAATTTTTTAATCACTTTTATCTCTTAAATCTTGAAGAATCTAACCGGGTATTTTCTGTTAGCCACCTTTATAAGCTTTGGAATTAGTTTTTCAGCCTGCACAGAAAACGAAAAGAAAAATAAGGAAGTACGGCTACCTTTTCAATACAAAGAGTTTAAAGATTCACTGTTACGAAGCGATACAGGTAAAACAAACGATGCCAGTAATATTTTTGACCAAAAAACTTATATACCCGGAAAGGATTCACTGAGTTTTATGCTGGTACGAATGGATACGCAATGGCGGCGGGAAGCGGCATTAATGGCACAATTGGATACGCTTAAAAAAGGAATAAAAAAAGTACCTGGATTTACGACGGAAGAAAAGTTAATAATCAATGAGAATATAAAAATAGTTGACTCATTTCTGTTAAGCATGGATTCGACTCCTGTAAACAGTTGCACCGGTAAAGATTGCATGCTTTATGTTGCCATTGATAAATCAACACAGACAATGTACCTCTACCTGCTTGGCGAACTGAAGGATACTTTCAAAGTCTCAACAGGCAAGGGAAAGAAATACGAAACACCTGAGCTTGATCTTCGTCCGGCAGGTCCTGTACTCACTAAATACACTTCCCGAAAATTTCCTGGTGGCAATTATCAGGGACTTGGTAATATGCCGTATGCCGTTTTTCTGCGGGGGGGATATGCAATACATGGCACCACAAC